>NZ_LIRO01000126.1:0-98502 GCF_002742025.1 Limnothrix sp. PR1529 | reverse complement strand
CATTAATTTGATTCACTACCCCGGTTCCTTCGTATTGACGGTTCAAGGCGCTATCCACCTGAATGAAGGGCTGGAAGAGCCGTTTCAGGTTTTCTTCGCTGATGCCAATGCCGGTGTCGGTGACGCTGAACCGCAGGGCTTCGTAAAGGTTTGGGCTGTTGGGGTCGGGCTGGTCGATCGAGCCGTCCAGGTTGGCATAGCCCACCTCCAGCAAAATGGAGCCACCTTCTGAGGTGAACTTCACCGCATTATTTAACAGGTTAATCAACACTTGTCGCACCCGCCGTTCATCAATGCGGATGGGCGGAAAGTCCCGGGGCAATTTGGTGCTCAGGCGAATTCGTTTTTCCAAGGCCTGTTGTTTCACAAAGGCCAAACTGGAATCGCAAAGGGGGCGCACTTCCACATCGTTGTAGGCCAATTCCACTCGCCCCGCTTCAATTTTGGCCAAATCCAAAATGTCGTTAATCAGGGACAACAAATGATTGCCGCTGCGTTCAATAATTTGCAGCACTTTGATTTGTTGCTCGGAAACGGGGCCAAACACATTCTCTTGCAGCCCTTCCACAATGCCCAAAATGGCATTGAGCGGGGTTCGTAATTCATGGCTCATATTGGCCAAGAATTCATCCTTGAGGCGGGTGGCGCGGGCCAATTCTTCGTTGTTGAGGGCAAGCTGTTGGTTGCGCTCGGTCAGTTGTGCCTGGGCGGCTTGCCGTTGGGTCAGTTCCTGTTTCAGTCGATCGACCAAGGTGGCTTGCTGAATGGCGATCGCCAATTGGTTAGCAATTTGTTGCAGTAACTGAGCCTCAGATTCTTGCCAAACCCGCTTTTCATGGCAAGCATGAACCACCAAAACGCCCCAAAGTTTGTTGGGTGCGGCAGGGGCAACCCAGCGGTGATCTTCGTGGGCAAAGGCTTCCTGCAAAATCGGAGCCACAATTTTGGATTGAATTTGGCCCTCTTGGGAATATTCCCGCAGACAATCAGTCCAGCGATCGTCCATCACGTCGGCCACAATTCTGGCCTTGCCTTGCCAATACCACTCCAAAATTTCCGAAGACCAAACTTCATCTTCCCAATGGCGATCCTTGAGGTGAACTAATCCTTCAAGGACGGCTTCTTCGACGATCGCGCTGCGGCCATCATCAAACAGTTGAAACACAATCACCCGATCGCACTGCATCACCGCTTGCACCTGCTGGGTGACGGTGTTTAAGATTTGGTGCAAATCTAAGGATTGCCGAATGCGTTCGGTAATTTGTGCCAGAACAGTTTGTTCCTGTAACTGGCGGCTGATGCGTAATTCGGCCTGTTGGCGCACCTCCAGTTCTTGCTGCACTTGGTAATAGAGACTGGATTGTTGAATTGCGATCGCCAATTGATTAGCAAGCCGGTGGGCCAATTCCACCTCATCCGGCAACCAGTGGCGCGGGCGATCGCACTGATGAATGCACAGCAAACCCCACAGTTCCGAACCACAAAGCAGCGGCATCACCAAATTAGCCCGCACTTCAAATTGGGCCAGAATATCGCTGTGGCATTTGGTGAGACCGTTGTTGTAAATGTCATCCACCACAAAATAGCGACCATTGGCATAAAGCTGGGAATAGTTATCCCCAAAACAATGGTCATGAATACGAAGACTGAGGGCAGAAGAATAGGGCGGAATCACCGATTCGGCCACGAAGCAACCATCGTCGTATGTCTGTTTGGGGATAAAACTGAAAAATTCCAACTCGATCGGCTTGCAGCACGGCTCGAATTTCATTGCAAGCCACATCAAAAATAGTTTGTAAATTCAAAGATTGCCGAATTCGTTCAGCAATCATGAGCGCTAAATGCTCACTTTCGGCTTGTTTTTTTAAGGTAGCCTCGGCCTGTTTGCGTCTCGTAATTTCCTGAGCTGTTCCCAAAATTCCAAAAGTTCGACCATGAGCATCTTTGAGCGGAATTTTGTTGGTTTCTAACCAAATTGTCGAGCCATCCACCAAGCCATATTCCAATTCACAGCGGAGAACAGCTTCCCCCGATCGCAAAACTTGTCGATCTTCTTCTTGGATCTGTGCCAGAGTTGCTGGATTCCAAGGTAGTTGATCGTCTCCGACTCCAATTAACTCCTCAGCAGAATTTAGGCCAATGATTGTGGCGCTGTAGTTATTAATGCCTTGATATTTCAGGCGCTGATCTTTCCAAAAAACAGCAATCGGAACCGTATCCAAAATCCCTTGCAGGAGTTGTTGGGATGCATGACACGCACGCTCGGCCTGTTTTTGGGCGCTGATATCACGACAAACGCAAATCAATAATCCATCGTCTGTGACGGTGAGGGATAAGCCCTCGTCAAAGCTACTCCCATCAGACCGCTTGGCAATAGCTTCCCCTTGCCAAGCCCGATCGCGGATCAAAATTGGAAAAATGTCTCGTTTAAAGCGGTCTAATTCTGCCTCGCTATAGAGACTGCGCCAAGACTTTCCCAAAAGCTGCTCTGGGCTGTCATACCCAAACATTTCCAAATGGGATTGATTAAGGTAAACGTAAGTATCTTCCTTGAGAATGGCGATCCCATCTTTGGCGCATTCAATGGCGGCTAATTGCTGCTTCAAAATTGCGTTTAGGTGTTGTTGATCGCGCAAATCAAGAGAGAGATGGGAATGTGATCCGGCGCATAATTCAGAAGATGCAGAGCAGGAAGCGATCAAAGACTGAGCTTGTTGAGCATATTGAGCAATTGGTGGCTGAGAAAGTTCAGGATCTGGCTTGGGTTCTGGCTCAACTTTTTGTTCGATCGCCTGTTTAACCAAACTGCGATGCAACAGCACGGCGGCCACTGTTTTGCGGAGGGCCAAACCGGTTAAATGCTCTTTAACTAAATAATCCATGGCCCCCAGTTTCAGGGCCTGTTCCGCCAAGGATTCTTGGTGGGCTTGAATCAACACAATCACCGGCAGTGGCAATTGACGTTTGATGCCCTCGTGGAGACTTTCGAGCACGTGAATGCCCGTGCGATCAATCAAATCTAACAGCACCACATCGGGCCGGTGCGATCGCCACCACTCAACACCCTGTTCCCGACTCGGCGGAACCAAAATTTCATATTGCCGATGGAAATCACTCTGCAAGATCGCTTGCAAATAACTGGTATAAACTTTTACTTCGCTCTTGGAGGCCCCAATTAATAAAACTTTTGTCGGTGATTGCATCGGCGGAGTAACAGCGGTATTGAGGCGTAGTTGGCTCATGGATCAAGATAGCGCGGTAATTTAGGGAGAGCGAGTTGATTGCGCTGAAGTTGGCAAAAAATACACAGAGCAAAATCTTCCCACCCCAACCGAATCAGGCGAGCATGATGAAATTCCAAAAGACATGGAAAAACTGAAAAAGGGTGAAAATTGTTCAAAACTAGCCCTAATTTGCCATTTGCTGCCCTCAGGGTTCGTTCTCCTTATTTCTAGGATAGATGAATTTTGATGGATGATGATCCGTGAACAAGAGAGAATTAGGATTAAATAGGGTATTAATTTACACAAGTATGGCTTTCTTGAATATTCGTTAAAAATTTAATTCTGAAGAACATGGTCGCGACTGAGTGACCGATGCTGCAAAATCTTTCTGGATTAATTTCCACGGTCAGGGTTTTGAAAGTCCTGACCACAAGAAACTTAATGGGTGAAACGAATCACCCAGTCCCAATATTTTTAATAATCCCTGGTTTCTAGGCTAACAGGGCGAAAAGGCATTGTCTACCGTGATGAAGATGTTCTGAATCTTCAAAAATACCCGCTTAAAACAATTAGAACTTGAAAAAAGTTGAAATACTTGAAAAAAGCTGAAATTACAGGCTGTCTGATTTCTATTCCTGGTTCTGGCTGCCGCTGACGGTGAGTATTGATACCTCTCGGGAATCGCTGATGCCACCAAAATGGCCCAGCCCTGGAAGGCTCATTTTGGAAGCATGATTGAAAAGCATTTCCCAGCCCCTGCTATGACTGTTTTCAGGTCGGTTAGCCGATCGCCCGGAGCAGAGCATACATAGCCGGAGCGATCGCCAGGGCTGGCAAAAACGAACCGACCCGAATTTGAGTCACCGCCAACAGGTTCAACCCGATCGCCACAATGGCCAAGCCGCCCACACCAGTGAGAGCCAAGACCTGGGGATCGGTGGCTGGGTTGGGCACAAATTGGGTCAGCAAGCCCGCCGCCAGGGACAGGGCCCCTTGATAGATCCCCAGGGGCAACACTGAAAAGGCCACCCCCAACCCGGAGCTACCGGCCAGGGCGATCGCCGCCAGTCCGTCCATGGAAGCCTTGAGAATCAAGATTCGATCGTCGCCCGTGAGACCGTTGTTCAGGCAGCCCACCAGGGCCATGGGTCCCACGCAGAACAACAAACTGGCGGCCACAAAGCCTTCGGTGAATTGACCGTCACCCTTGACTTTGCTCTTGAGCCAGTCGCCCCACTGTTGCAAGCGGCGTTCGATTGCCAAGGCTTCTCCCACCAGGCCGCCCACCACCAGCGCCACCAGCCCCAACACAATCCCATCGATCGCAATGCCCTGAAGCCGGCTCAGGCTTTGGGCCATTTGCAACCCCACCAAAATCACAATTAGCGCCACGCCTTGGGTGACGATTTGCAGCATGTTGGCAGACCAGTAGTTGCGCAGTAGCAAACCCAGGCCGCTGCCAACCAAGATGGTGGCAATGTTGATGATGGTTCCGCTGAGGGGATTAAAGGGGGCCATGGGGCGATCGGGGAAGGTTAAGCGAGCAGGTTGAGAAGACGGGGGCGCGAACGCCGCGATCGCGCAACACAATCGACCAGCGTAGGGCCATTTCAGGCGATCGCAAGGGGCTGATTGGTGGGCTGATTGGGATCATGCTTAGGATTTGCTGGGGAGCCATTGGGCCGCGCCAGTGAACAGACCAGCTTTTAAATCTGTTCCTAAATCAAGTTTCTGAATCCCCTGAATTAAATTTCTGAATCATTTGAATGAGTTGCGAGCAATTTGGCCGCGCCAGCGGAAACACCGGCTTTTAAAATGGGCCAGGGAGCCAACTATCAACGCTGCCAATCTTTGTCATAAATTCTGATCATCCATGACCCCACTCAGCTCCTTTAATCCCCCACCCCGTCACTCACAGTCCCCCTTGGGCCGCCGTTTGTGGGCCCTGACCCTGGCGTTGGTGGCCACCGTTGGCCTTTGGTTTAGTGCCAGCGCCCCTGCCGCCGCCACGGGGGTGTATGACATGCCGACCTTTGACCCGCAAACTTGGGTGCTCGATCGCGCCGATTTGTTCAGCCGCCTCACCAAAGGCAGTCTCGAAAAGTCCCTGCGCGATGTGGCCCAGTCCACGGGGGCAGAAGTTCGGTTTGTGACGTTCCGCCGCTTGGACTATGGCGAAACGATCGATAGCTTTGCCCAAGAGTTATTTGAAACCTGGTTTCCGGAAGCCGAAGACCAAGCCAACCAGGTGTTGATGGTGTTTGATGCGGTCACCAACGATGCGGCGATCGAGGTGGGCAGCAACGCCCAAGCAGCCCTCACCGCCAACATTGCCACCAGCGTGGCCCAAGAAACCCTGCGCGTGCCAATCCGCGATGGCAACTACAACGAAGCGTTCATCGCGGCCAAGGATCGGCTGGCGACGGTTTTGGCCGGCGAACCGGATCCCGGCCCGCCGGTTGTCGTCAGCAAAATTTCCGTAGAAAGCACCTTCAAAAAGGCTGAAGAGACCGATCGCAATGGCTCCACGATCCTGGTCGTGGTGCTGTTGATTTTGGCCACCGTGATCCCCATGGTCACCTACTTCGCCTACGTGCGCTGAGGCCGATATTTTTGGGCCTGCGCTGGCGGAGATGTCTTCAGACCTAGACCTGAGGTTGGCTGAGTGCTTCCGAGTTGCCAGAGCCTCTGGGGCCATGGCAAAAGCCATAACCTTGGCTATGGTCGTCTTTCAAGTCATCTCGCGTTGCGGGGGCTGGCCTGGGGCGGTCTAATGGGAGGGGCAAAAATTTCTGGCCCTTCCCTGAATCAAGACCAATTTCGCCGAAATTCAGGCACAATTACGGGCACAATTAATAAAATCATTAACACTCTTGATAGTAGTAATTCCTTCCGGTTAGTTCTGCTCATCTTTAGGCTCAGTTCTAGGACGCTTCCTGACCAATTCAAGGGGCACTGACCCATAGCCCGCCATCAGCCCGAATCAACACAGACCGGCTCGATCGGCTCCTACCCTGGGCCAGATACTTGCCCAATTCAATCGCTGATTACCCCCCATCCTGACTGCGCTCCCCCCCTGGGAACCTATGGCTAGGGTGATAGAATTTCAAATATTTGTTCGGGACAGCGCCGGAAAGCAGCCGCGCGTAGGTGTTGCAGCTCTCAGTGCAGCCCTCCAGTGATGAGCAACCCGATCTCAGTCAACGTTTTCCGACCGTTACCCACGAGGAGAAAAACTACCTATGCCGCAACTCGAGGCACCCGCTGCGATCGACTACCAAAGTGAAACCTACAAAGATGCCTACAGCCGCATCAATGCGATCGTGATTGAGGGCGAAGACGAAGCCGCCAGCAACTACGTGCGTCTAGCCGAGCTGATGCCCACCCATGCCGAAGAATTGGCTGACCTGGCCAAGATGGAGGCCCGCCACAAAAAAGGCTTCACCGCCTGCGGCAAAAACCTGAACGTGACTCCCGACATGGACTTCGCCAAGAAGTTCTTTTCGGATTTGCACGGCAACTTCCAAGTGGCGGCGGCCGGTGGCAACATCGTCACCTGCTTGCTGATCCAAGCGCTGATCATCGAAGCCTTTGCGATCTCGGCTTACAACGTCTACATCCCCCACGCCGATGACTTTGCTCGCAAAATCACGGAAAACGTGGTCAAGGATGAATATCTGCACCTGAACTTTGGCGAGCAATGGCTTAAGGCGAACTTTGAAAGCGCTAAGGATGAGCTAGAGCGTGCCAATCGCGAAAACCTGGCGATCGTCTGGCGCATGTTGGACGAAGTGGCCGCTGACGCACTGGTGCTGGGTATGGAGAAGGAAGCCTTGATGGAAGACTTCACGATCGCCTACCAAGAAGCGCTGCAAAACATTGGCTTCACCACCCGTGAAACCCTGCGAATGCTGACGGCCGGCTTGGCAGCCGCTGCCGCCTAAGGCGAAGGGCAGGCTTGGGGGGTTCCAGTTCACGCTGGGCCCCCCAGCCCAATTCCCGCCGCCCGATCGCTGTAGATTTGCGCCCAGCTTGGGGCCATGATTTTCCAAGACTGTTGCTGTGCAGTCTCCGACCTCGATCGTGATGATTTGGCGATCGGGGTCATGTTCTTGAACGCAGTCACCCCAGCCCGGCCCGTCCTGACAGGGCTTGCAAAAGGGCAGAACCAGTAAAAGGCCAAATCAGTAGCCAAAGCGGCTGATTCTGGCCCAAACCGCTGCTTTGATCACTCTGTGATGGGCTTGTGCAATGGGTTGGATTCCTGCGCTTCCCTGTTCGTTCCCTTCGCTTCCTTATCCCCCTTCAACCCGTTTAGCAAAGAGATGTTTGGTCTTATCGGTCACTCCCCCAGCTTAGAAAGAACGCACGAAATCGCGCGCGAGTTGGGTCTTCCCGAATGTGCCGATCGGGATTTGGAGTTTTGGTGCAGTGCGCCGCCCCAAGCGGTCGATACCGTGCGGGTGAAGAGCGCCACTGGACAAGAAATCGAAGGTCAGTATATTGACTCGGGATTTTTGCCGGAAATGCTCACCAGCAATCGCGGGAAAACCGCTGTGCGCAAGGTGCTGAACGCGATGGCCCATGCCCAAAAGCTGGGGTTGTCAGTGACGGCGCTGGGGGGCTTTTCCTCGATCGTGTTTGAAAATTTCAATTTGTCTCAAACCCGTTTGGTGCGGAATGTAGAGCTAGACTTTGCTCGCTTCACCACCGGCAACACCCACACGGCTTACATCATCTGCCGCCAAGTGGAAGAGATGGCCAAGCGGTTAAATCTGGAACTGTCCCGAGCGACCGTGGCCGTTTGCGGAGCCACGGGTGATATTGGCAGCGCCGTTTGTCAGTGGCTCAATGCCCGCACAAATATCCAAGATTTGCTGTTGATTGCACGCCAGGAAGATCGCCTGCAAGCGCTGCGGGATGATCTGGGACGCGGCAAAATCCTGTCCTTGGAAGAATCTTTGCCCCTAGCGGACATTATCGTTTGGGTGGCCAGTATGCCCAAGGGGGTGGAAATTGATCCGACAATGCTGAAAAAGCCTTGCCTGATCATCGATGGTGGCTATCCGAAAAACATGGGCACCAAAATCCAAGCGCCGGGTGTGCATGTGTTGAGCGGTGGTATTGTGGAGCACACCCTGGACATTGACTCGCGGATCATGCGGGCGATCGGGATGGTGAATCCAAAGCGCCACATTTTTGCCTGCTTTGGAGAATCAATGCTGTTGGAATTTGAGAAGTGGTACACGAACTTTTCGTGGAACCGCAACCAAATCACGATCGAGAAGATGCTGCAAATTGGAGAAGCCTCGATTAAGCACGGTTTCAAACCCTTGTTGCTCGATCCTGTCGGCTAAAGACCCCATGCGCCAGCTTTGGGGCCCCGTTGCCCACCGGGGCCCCTGCTGAAGTTGGCAACCACGACCGTTGCGCGATCGCGCCTGTGTTTGACCTATGGCTACTGCAAATCGAAAACCTCTGTATCTGGACTTTGAAAAGCCGCTCGTGGATCTGCAAGAGCGCATTGAGCGGATCCGTCGCCTCGCGGAGGAGAACGGGGTGGATGTGAGCGATCAAATCCAGCAGTTGGAGGAGCGATCGAACCAGTTGCGCCAAGAGGTCTATGGCGGTTTGTCGGCGGTGCAGCGGTTGCAAGTGGCTCGCCATCCCCGCCGCCCCAGCACCTTGGACTACATCAACGCCATGACCGATGATTGGCTGGAGTTGCACGGCGATCGGCGCGGGGGAGATGACCCAGCGATTGTGGGCGGCGTGGCCAGTTTGGACGGAATGCCCGTGGTGATTTTGGGCCACCAAAAAGGCCGCGACACCAAAGACAATGTGGCCCGGAATTTTGGCATGGCAACCCCCGGCGGCTATCGCAAGGCCATACGCCTGATGGAACATGCCGATCGATTCGGAATGCCGATCATTACCTTTATTGACACGCCCGGTGCTTGGGCGGGGGTTGATGCCGAGCGGCTGGGCCAAGGCGAGGCGATCGCCTATAACCTGCGAGAAATGTTCCGGCTCAATGTGCCCATCCTTTGCACCATCATTGGCGAAGGCGGCTCCGGCGGGGCCCTGGGAATTGGCGTTGGCGACTGGCTGATGATGTTTGAGCACTCGGTCTACACCGTGGCTTCACCGGAAGCTTGCGCCTCAATTTTGTGGCGAGATGCGGGCAAGGCGGCCCAAGCGGCCGAAGCCTTGAAGATCACGGCGCGTGATCTGAAGGATTTGGGAATTTTGGATGAAATTTTGTCGGAACCCTTGGGCGGGGCCCACTCCAACCCGCTGGAAACGGCCGAAACCCTGAAGCAGGCGATCGTGCGGGCCTTGGAACAACTCCTGAGCCTGTCGCCCCAGGCCCGGCGCGATCGCCGCTATCAGAAATTCCGCAAAATCGGTCAATTCACCGAGGGGCCGATCGAATCGCTGGCGACCTCCGCTTCGTAGTCGTTGCCGTGGGCAGATCCAATTAAGCGTCTGTATCCGATCATAGAAATGAGCATCCTGTATTTTTCCCGTGGGGATCAGTCTCGCAGGGGCCTTGGAGGTATCTATGAGCGATGCGACCAGCGGCGCGATCGACAGTGCGATCGCCCCATCTATGGAGTTTTTTGATGGGGTGGTTGAAGATCCCAGCAACGTGAGCCTGCGACGGGATCCCGCCACGGGCGCAAAGATCGTGATGATGGTTTTTGAGCAACTGAACTGCATTGAGCGCTTTCGGGCCGTGACCAATCGGTTTTCCGGGAGCCTGCGCCTGCGAGACGAGGAAGGTGACATTTTGGTAGAACCTTCCAGCGTGCGGTTTATCTTCGGCGGGCCCGAAGGCGATGATTTTGAGCGGTTTGAATGCCAATTTCGGATTGAAATCCCGGAACAGTGGGATCGGTTCATGCGGTTCATGAATCGCTATGCCGATGCCAATGGAATGGGCTATGCCCCGCGCTAGGCGATCGCCATGGCCGGCGATCGGGTGGGTGAATCAATGGCTAATTCACGGCTAATTCATGGGGGCTGATCGACAAATCGACAATGGATCGACAATAGGATGAGTCGATCTTTAGGCATGGATGATGTGTTTTCGGGATCTGAGTCCTTCAAAGCTACTCAGCCAAAATCACTCAGATCCGTTGCGCCCATCCATCCATTCAGATCCCGCGTTTCTACCGTTTTTCTGGCGAAGAGTCCCCCATGAAAGTTGCAATCACTGGAGCAACCGGTTTCGTTGGCCGTGCCTTGGTGCAGCGGTTGAATCAGCAAGGGGATTCCCTGGTGCTTTTCAGTCGCGATCGGGCAAGGGCGGAGCGCTGTTTTCCCCGATCGGCCTTTCCCAACCTGTCAATTGTGGGCTATGAACCCACGGCCGCTGGCGATTGGCAACAGGCGATCGCGGGGTGCGATGGGGTGGTGAACCTGGCCGGTGCGCCGATCGCGGAAGGCCGCTGGACCACGGCCCGCAAGCAAGAAATTTTGGACAGTCGCCAACTGGGAACCCGGCGAATTGTGGAGGCGATCGCGGCGGCCAATCCCAAACCCACCGTTTTGGTGAATTCCTCCGCGATCGGGTTCTATGGCCCCAGCGAAACGGCCACCTTCACCGAGGCCAGCTCGGCCGGCCAGGGCTTTTTGGCCCAGGTTTGCCAAGCTTGGGAAGCGGAAGCCCAGGCCGTCACGGCCCAGCAAACCCGGTTGGTGATTTTGCGCACGGGCATTGTGCTGGGAGATGGGGGTGCTTTGGGCAAAATGCTGCCGGTGTTTCGGGCCTTTGCGGGCGGCCCCTTGGGCACGGGCCAACAGTGGTTTTCCTGGATTCACTTGATGGATGTGGTGAACCTGATTGAGCGATCGCTCAAGGATCCCAGCTTCAGCGGGGTTTATAACGCCACCGCTCCCAAACCGGTGCGGATGGGGGAACTGTGCCAGGTGCTGGGCAGTTTGCTGAATCGCCCCTCTTGGTTACCGGTGCCTGCCTTTGCGCTGGATCTATTGCTGGGGGAAGCGGCTCAGGTGGTGTTGGAAGGTCAATGTGTGCTGCCCGATCGGGCCCAACAGGCGGGCTTCCAATTTGACTATGGGGATTTGTCGGCGGCCTTGCGGGCGATCGTCTAGGGCTTGTCGGGGCCGGGGGAGCCAAAACGGTGGATGCCCCCGCTGCCCGGTGGCTCCTGTTCCTTGCTGGCGCAGAGTCTCCGGTATTTGGACTTCTGGCTTTTTCAACCTTGTTTCCGGTTTTGGTTACAGCCCTATTGCCAGCCCTATTGTCAGCATTAATATCTTTGGCATCCGTCATCTCGCCCGCCCCCCTCTGCCATGTCTCCTCGCACGCTGGATCTGAGCGATCGCCTCTATGACTATCTGTTGGCCGTGTCCCTGCGGGAAGCGCCAATTTTGCAGGAACTGCGGCAGGTAACCGCTCGCCACCCCGCCGCCCAAATGCAAATTGCGCCGGAACAGGGTCAGTTCATGGCCCTGTTGGTTCAACTGATTGGGGCTGAGCGGGCGATCGAAGTGGGAACCTTCACGGGCTACAGCACCCTTTCGGTCGCCTTGGCCATGCCCGATCGGGGGCGGATTGTGGCCTGCGATGTGAGCGCCAACGACACCGCGATCGCCCAGGAATTTTGGCAGCGGGCCGGCGTTGCCCACAAAATCGATCTGCGAATTGCGCCGGCCCTCGAGACGCTCGATCAATTGCTGGCGGACGGTCAGGCAGATTGCTTCGATTTCGCCTTCATTGACGCGGACAAGAAAAATTACCCCAATTATCTCGATCGCTGCCTGGCCCTAGTGCGACCCGGCGGCCTGATCGCCATTGACAATGTGCTGTGGGCCGGGCGCGTGGTCGATCCCAACAACCAGGAAAACAACACGGAAGCGATTCGCGAATTCAACGCTCGGTTGCACCAAGACCCTCGGGTGGATCTAAGCCTCGTCCCGATCGGGGATGGGATGACCCTCGCTCGCCGCCGTCCCTGCCCAAATCTGGCAAGCTAGACATGGGCCGCCCCTTGGAGGGGTTAATCAACAGCCCAACTCGATAGATCCTGTCCATTGCTTCATGACCGCTTGGTTGCCTTTGCCATGACCCTGCCCCTATCCCTCCCGATCGCCCTTGGCCTGTTCGTTGGTTTGCCCCTTTTGGGTCTGGCGTTGTATCTGTGGTCTCCTCGGAAGTACCAATCCGCCAACTCCGTCGCCAACGCCTATGACGAGTGGACCACAGACGGCATTTTGGAATTCTATTGGGGTGAGCATATCCATTTGGGTCACTATGGCTCTCCCCCGCGCCGCAAGGACTTTTTGGCGGCCAAAGCGGATTTTGTCCATGAAATGGTGCGTTGGGGCCAGCTCGATCGCCTGCCAACCGGCACAACCCTGCTGGATGTGGGCTGTGGCATTGGCGGCAGCAGTCGCATTCTGGCCAAGGACTATGGTTTCCAGGTCACAGGCATTACGATCAGTCCCCAGCAGGTGGCCCGGGCCCAATCCTTGACCCCGCCGGATGTGACAGCGCAATTCGCGGTGGATGATGCCATGGCCCTGTCGTTTCCCGATGCCAGCTTTGATGTGGTTTGGTCGATCGAAGCGGGGCCCCACATGCCCGACAAGGCCGTTTTCGCCAAGGAACTGCTGCGAGTGCTCAAACCCGGCGGAATTCTGGTGGTGGCTGACTGGAACCAGCGGGACGATCGACAAGTACCCCTCAACGGCTGGGAGCGCCCCGTCATGAAACAACTGCTGGAGCAATGGGCCCACCCGGCCTTCGCCAGCATTGAAGGCTTTGCCGAAGACCTGGCCGCCACGGGCCTCACGGATGGCGATGTGATGACGGCTGATTGGACTCCTGAAACCTTGCCCTCTTGGCTTGACTCCATCTGGCAAGGGGTAGCCAGACCCGCCGGCCTGATCAAGTTCGGCATTCCGGGCCTGGTGAAGTCTTTGCGGGAAGTGCCCACCTTGCTGCTGATGCGTTTGGCCTTTGGGGCCGGGCTTTGTCGGTTTGGCATGTTCCGAGCAGTGCGGGCGGCGGCTCCGGTTTCGGCTCAACCGGCCACGACTGCCACCGCTCGTTAAGGCAAAAGGCTCGCTCAAGTCGATCGCCCAAGTTGATCGCCCCAGTCGATCGCTCAAGTTGATCGCCCCAATCGATCGCCCAAGTTGATCACTCAAATCGATCGCCCCAATCGATCGCCCAATCTGACGTTCCTCGCAAGTCATGCTTTTTCCCAATCCTGTGCCGAGTCCCGCCGGGTGGCAACTGTTTCGCTGGCTATTTGATCCGCTGACTTTTCTGGATCAATGCACCGATCGATGGGGGTCAACGTTTTCCCTGGGACTGGTCACCGGGTTGCGCATGACCCTTGTGGCGGATCCAGAGGCGATCGCGGATGTGTTTTCTCTAGATCCCAACCACATCGAAAGCGGTTCCATGAATTATCTGCTGGAGCCGCTGGTGGGTCTCAATTCCCTGCTGTTGTTGGATGGTAATCCCCACCGTCGCCATCGCAAGTTGCTGTTACCGCCGTTCCATGGCGAACGCATGACAACCTATGGGCGGTTGATTTGTGACTTAACCCGCCAACAGGCGGCGGATTGGGGATCGCAGCAGGTCATTGCTGGGCGCAAGGTAACCCAAGTCATTACGCTGAAAACCATCCTGAAAGCGGTGTTTGGGCTGGTGGATGGCGATCGCTATGGCCAAATCCAAGTTTTGGCAGCCAAAATTCTAGACCTGCTGGGATCTCCCTTCACTTCTAGCCTGTTGTTTTTGCCGTCCTTGCAGCGGGATTGGGGGCCCTGGAGTCCTTGGGGCTATTTTCTGAAGTTGCGGAATCAGCTTGATGTCTTGCTCTATGGGGAAATTGCCGATCGCCGCGCTGAGCAAGTCCAAGCTCAACAGGACGCTGCTCAACCGAACCCAGCCACCAATCGGGGGCCGAGCGATCGCACCGATATTTTGAGTTTGTTGTTGGCGGCTCGCGATGAAGCGGGCCAGCCCATGAGCGATGAGGAAATTCGCGACGAATTAATGACCCTGCTGCTGGCCGGCCATGAAACCACCGCCACGTCCTTGGCTTGGGCCCTGTGGTGGGTGACGCAGTTTCCGGCCATGGGCGATCGAATCCGGGCGGAAATTGCCGAACTCGGGCCGGATCCGGAACCAATGGCGATCGCCAAACTGCCCTACCTGAACGCTTTTTGCCAGGAAACCTTACGCCTGTATCCCGTGGCCCTGATTGGCAGTCCGCGCCGCTTGCTGAAGCCCACGACGATCGGGCGCTATGACTATCCCGCCGGGGCCATTGTCTCGCCCAACATTTACAGCGCTCATCGTCGGCCGGATTTGTATCCCAACCCAACCCAGTTCCAACCCGAACGATTTTTGGAGCGATCGTTCAGCAATTCGGAATTTTTGACCTTTGGCGGCGGTAGCCGAAGCTGCATTGGCATGGCCTTTGCCCAGTTTGAAATGAAGCTGGTGTTGGCAACGCTGCTGATGGACTGGTCGGTGGCCTATGCCGGGGTGTTGCCTCCCCGCCCGGCCCGCCGAGGGGTGACCGTGGGGCCTGATGGGCCGCTGCGATTGCGGATGACCCGGCGCGATCGGGTGGCTCCTGCCCCAGTGCCCAAGCCCCAAACGGTGGTCTAGGGCTGATCGATCGGGCGGTGAATGATGGGGCCGCGATCAAGTCGGCCCAAGCAAACCGGCCCAAGCCAGCCAGGCCGTGCCATAGGCCGCCTCCGTCTGCTTTGCCGATCGCACGGGACAACCCAAATGACGCGATCGAATGGCCGTCCATACATCATTTTTTGCCCCACCGCCGGCCGTCTGCACCGATTGCAGCGGGCTGGCTCCCAATTGCTGAAGTAACTGATAGCCTTGGGCCTCAATCCGGGCTAAACCCTCCAAAATGCCTTGCAAAAAGGCGGCGGGATCCGCCGGTCGAGGCGTGAGGCGCGGTGGCAAATGGGGATCACAAATGGGGAAGCGATCGCCCGGTTCCAGCAGGGGGTAATAGTCGAGGGGGCTGGGCTGCTGGGGATCAATTTGGGCAGTGAGCCGTTGTAACTCTTGGTCAGAAAAAAAGTGCCGCAACACCCGGCCGCCGGCATTGGAAGCCCCACCCACCAACCAGCGATCGACCAAGGGGGGGTTAACAGTCGCGTCGCCACCTCCAGGGGCCAAGGGGGCCATGGCCAAGCGGGCCATTAACGATCGTCCCAAAAAGTGGCTATAGACCCCATGGGCGCGATCGGCCACGGGCTGCTCGCTCAGTAATTTAATCGCCAGGGTAGACCCCAAGGACGTGACCGCCTGGCCGGGTTCCTGGACTCCGCTGGCCAAAAATGCGGCAATGCTATCGGTAGTGCCGGTGCAAATTTGGCAATCGATCGGGAAATTCCAGCGATCGACCCACAGGGGCAAAATGGTTCCGATCGCCTGGCCCGGTTGTGCAATCTTGGGCAGCGATGGCCCAATATCCAAACGGCGCAACCATTGGGGATAGGTTTGGCGGATCGGGTCGCCCCCCAACTTCAGCGCGTTGTGATAGTCCGTGATGCCAAATTGACCGTGCAGTTGGGCCCCGAGCCAATCCGCTTGATGGAGCAATTGGGGCGGATCCACCGTGGGCCACTGACCGCCATATTCTGTGGCCCGCCACCACAGCAGCTTGGCTAGGCTGGAGGTGGCGCTGTGGGTGACGTGATCTGCCGGGGCGATCGCGGCAATTTGGGGCAAAACAGATTGGCCCCGATCGTCATCGTAAGCAAGAGGAGCGGTCAGGGGATGGCCCTGGCGATCGCACAGCAGCACGGTTCCCGAAGTGCCATTGATGGCGATCGCCCCCGTTTGTTGCCGCACCGATCGGGGCAAATCCGCCAGCAGCGCCGTCAATTGCGCCAGCCAATCCGCTGCACTCCCCGATCCCGTCCCCGATGCGCTTACCTGCGCTTGGGCCACCACGGCTCCCTGTCGATCGACCACCATGGCTCGGGCCCCGGAGGTTCCAAAGTCAATGCCCATGGCCAACTGATTAGCCCATTGTTCATCAAGGCCCCAATCCTGACCCATCATTCCTGCCCATATCGCTAGTTAGTCAATTGCCAATTAACTTGCAAACTAAGATTGCAAATTGCTCGTAATTGCTTGTCGTTGAATCAATGGTTAACGTTGAAGCTTGATTGCTGCCTTTGCCCGATTTTGCCCCTATGCCCCAGCCGATCGCGACTTCTGCCACCTCGCCCCAGGAACTGGTGAAAACCCAGCACGACTTTTTTAAGTTGGGCTACACCCGCGATGTGGATTATCGGCTGCGGCGGCTTCAGGATCTGCGCCGGGCCATTGAAGAACAACAGGATCAGCTCCTGCGGGCCTTGCAGGTGGATTTGGGCAAACCTCCCTTTGAAGCGGTGCTGGCGGAGTTGGAATTTTGCCTGCTGGAAATTGACCACGCCCTCAAACATCTGCGGAGTTGGACTAAGCCCCGATCGGTCGGGTTGCCCGTCACCCTCTGGCCCGGTCGAGCCAAGGTGCAGCGGGAGCCGTTGGGTGTGGTGTTGATTATGGGGGCCTGGAATTATCCGGTGCAGTTGACCTTGGGGCCGCTGGTGGGGGCGATCGCAGCGGGCAACTGCGCAGTGATTAAGCCCTCAGAGGTTGCCCCCCAAAGCTCCCGGGCGATCGCGGATTTAATTCGTCGGGCCTTTGACCCGATGTACGTGGCGGTGGCGGAAGGGGGAATTCAGGTCAGCCAAGCCCTGTTGGAAGAACCCTTCGACCATATTTTCTATACGGGTGGCCCCACGGTGGCCAAGGTGGTGATGGCCTACGCAGCCCAGCGACTCACACCGGTCACCCTGGAACTGGGGGGCAAAAATCCTTGCATTCTCGATCGCTCGGCCGACTTCCCGATCGCGGCCCGGCGAATTGTGTGGGGCAAGTTTTTCAACGCAGGACAAAGCTGCTTGGCTCCTGACTATGTGTTGGTGCCGCGCGATCGGGAAGCGGAGTTTCTGGCGTTGGCCCAAGCGGCCATTACCGACTTCTTTGGCCCCACCCCCAGCCTCAGCCCGGATTTTGCCCGGATTGCCAATGACTATCACCTAGAACGGTTGTTGCGGCTGATTCCCGGTTCGGGCCAGGTGGTGATCGGCGGGGATGCGGATCCGCTGCAACGCTACTTGGCCCCGACCCTGTTGGCGGCGGTGCAGTGGAGCGATCCCGTGATGCAAGAGGAGATTTTTGGGCCCATTTTGCCGGTGTTGGCCTATGACCACCTGGACGGGGCGATCGCCCAAATCAATGCCCGACCCCATCCCTTGGCTTGCTATGTGTTTGCCAGCGATCGCACCATTAGCCGGGCGATCGGCCGGGAAACCACCTCGGGATCCCTTTGTGTGAATGATCTGTTGGTGCAAGCCACCGTGCCCGATTTGCCCTTCGGCGGCGTGGGAGCCAGCGGCATGGGGCGCTATCACGGCCGGGCTGGGTTTGAGCTATTTTCCTATCAGCGCAGCCACCTGTGGCGATCGGCCAAGCCGGAATTTCCGATGCGCTATCCGCCCTACGACGACAACAAATTATCCTGGCTGTCGCGATTGCGGTCTTAACCGTTCCTTAAGCCCAAAGAAACCCTAGGGGACGATCGTGATCGTGATCACCCCCTGTAGAATAGGAGGCTGCAAGTTAGCCCAACCCGCTCCTAAATCACCCAATCGCAGATCCTCAGTGATTTGTCGCGATTTTGGCTGGCAACTTTGGGCCAACCCCTCGCTTCGTCAACCCGCAGCGAACTAGACCTTTCCTATCTGCCAACCGCACACTCGCCCCATGCCGAAGGTACTTGTCTCCGATCCGATCGACAAAGCCGGCCTCGACATTCTGTCGCAAGTGGCCCAAGTCGATGTCCGCACCGGCCTGCCCGAAGATGAGCTGGTGCAAATCATCGGTGAATATGACGCGCTCATGATTCGATCGGGTACCCGCGTCACTGCCCGTGTGATCGAAGCCGGCCAAAGCCTGAAAATTGTTGGCCGCGCTGGGGTCGGAGTCGATAACGTGGATGTGCCCGCCGCCACCCGCCAAGGGGTTGTGGTTGTGAACTCGCCGGAAGGCAACACGATCGCCGCCGCCGAGCACGCCCTGGCCATGATGCTGTCCATGTCGCGCTACATTCCCGCCGCCAACGAATCCACCAAGGCCGGCAACTGGGATCGCAAGAACTTCACGGGCGTGGAAGTTTACAAAAAGACGCTCGGGGTTTTGGGCTTGGGCAAAATTGGTTCCCATGTGGCCTCCTGTGCCAAGGCCATGGGCATGAAGTTGCTGGCCTATGACCCCTTCATTTCCAAGGAACGCGCCGAGCAGTTGGGTTGTCGCTTGGTGGATTTGGACTTGCTGTTCCGTGAGTCGGATTTCATCACCCTGCACATGCCGAAAACGCCGGAAACGGCCAACCTGATTAATGCTGAAGCGCTGGCGAAGATGAAGCCCACGGTGCGGATCGTTAACTGTGCCCGGGGCGGCATCATCGACGAGCAAGCGCTCTACGAAGCCCTGAAGGAAAATCGGATTGGCGGCGCGGCCCTTGATGTGTTTTTGGATGAGCCGTTGGGAGATTCGCCCCTCAAGGGCTTGGGCAAGGAAGTGGTGCTAACTCCGCACTTGGGTGCTTCCACCGAAGAGGCCCAGGTGAACGTGGCGATCGACGTGGCGGAGCAAATCCGCGATGTGCTGTTGGGGCTGCCAGCGCGATCGGCCGTGAACATTCCGGGTCTTTATCCCGATGTGATGGAGCAACTGCGGCCCTACCTGAAGTTGGCGGAAACCCTGGGCACTTTGGTGAGCCAACTGGCTGGCGGTCGGGTGGAATCCCTGACGGTGCGCCTGCAAGGGGAATTGGCAGAAAAAGACAGCAAACCCATCACGATCGCAGCCCTGAAAGGTTTGTTATCCCAGGCTTTGCGGGAGCGGGTGAACTACGTCAACGCCAGCATTGAAGCTAAGGAACGGGGCATCCGGGTGATTGAAACCCGCGATTCTTCCGTTCGGGACTACACCGGCTCGCTGCACCTGTCGGCGGTGGGTTCGTTGGGCGAGCACTCGGCCACGGCCACCCTGCTGAGTGACGGGGAAATTCACATCACCGGAATTGATGATTTTCCGATTAACGTCACCCCCACCCGCTACATGCTGCTGACCAAGCACCGGGATATGCCGGGGATCATTGGGAAAATTGGTTCGCTGCTGGGGAGCTTCAATGTGAACATCGCCAGTATGCAGGTGGGCCGCAAGATTGTGCGCGGCGATGCGGTGATGGTGTTGAGCATTGATGATCTGCTGCCCGATGGCCTGCTCGAAGAGATTGTGAAGGTTCCGGGCATCCGCGATGCCTTCACGGTGGTGCTTTAGCGATCGCTCAGATTAGGGTTCAGATTAGGGTTGGGAAACCCAACCCCTACGGCGGTGGCAATGACGACGGATCCTAGGCTTCTTTGCTGAAAAACTATCCGGAGCTAATGACTGGAGGGCTGAAAACCACTCCATGTAGATGCACCCCGATTGAAACCTCGATTGCTGGCTGGCCCAGCTCGAGGTTTTTTCTTGCGCAAAAACCGGCTGATCACAAAAATCGGCTGATAAGTAGATCGATGGGCTAACCCATGAGTCAGCCTATGAGCAAAATTAATGGTCACTCCCTGACAAAAAAACTAGGCGATCGGGCCTGACCCTGCTACCATACGGCCTAAGTTTTGTTACAAAGACAACAGTTTGCTGGTCGCATCTTTATTGATGCTGCTCACCGAGTCTGGCTGAGTCTAGCTGGATAAAACCTAAAAGGGGTCGGCAATTGGTCGGAGCAACGGCAAAACCGGATAACCGATTAAGCGCGATCCATAACGTTGGCAAGCTGTCCTATACCCATTTGGCTTCGATCGCCCGATCGATCCCAATCATTTCACTGTGGTATGAGCCTCAAGCCGGAACCACTACCGAAGGGAGTTTCACGCTCAAGGCTTTTACGCTTTCGTGCATTGGTCTAAGATTCCCTTCAGTTTGAAGCTCAACCAGTTCAACCACGTTAACGACCAGCAAACCTGAAACCGGGAGGCAAACGTGCTGCGTTTGGAACGCATCCAAAAAATTTACCCAACGGGCCAAGTCCTGCGGGATGTGAGCTGGGAGGTCAAGCCCGGCGATCGGGTTGGGTTGGTTGGTGTGAATGGGGCAGGTAAATCCACCCAACTCAAAATCATCATGGGTGAGATTGAGCCAACGGCCGGGCAAATTATTCGCCCGGCTGATTTGCGCATTGGTTATCTCAACCAAGAGTTTGATGTGGATCCTTGCCGCACGGTGCGCGAAGAACTGTTCTCGGCTTTCACGGAAGCTTGCGAGGTGCAGGATCAAATGCACCAGGTGCAAAACGAGATGGGCGCGGCGGATCCCGATCGCCTAGAAGCGTTGCTGCGCGATCTCGACCACCTACAACGCCGGTTTGAAGCCCTGGATGGCTATGGGTTAGAAGCCCGGGTCGATCGCCTGTTGCCGGAGTTGGGGTTTGAGCCGGACGATGGCGATCGGCTGGTCAGCTCCTTCAGTGGCGGCTGGCAAATGCGGATCTGCTTGGGCAAGGTGATGCTGCAAGAGCCGGATCTGTTGCTGTTGGACGAGCCGACCAACCACTTGGATCTCGAGTCGATCGAGTGGCTAGAAGGCTACCTGAAGCAACTGGGCAAACCGCTGGTGCTGATTTCCCATGACCGAGAATTTCTCGATCGACTCTGCACCACAATTGTGGAAACCGAGCGCGGTGTGTCCACCACCTACTTGGGTAACTATTCCCAATACCTGGCCCAAAAAGAAGAAAATCGCAGCGCCCTCCAGGCGGCCTACGATCGCCAGCAAAAGGAACTAGACAAGCAACAGGCCTTTGTCGATCGGTTCCGGGCCAGCGCCACCCGCAGCACCCAAGCCAAGAGCCGCGAAAAACAACTGGAAAAAGTGGAGCGCCTCGAAGCTCCCGTGGCCGATGTGCGCACCCTGCGATTTCGGTTTCCGCCCGCCCCGCGCAGCGGTCGCGAGGTGGTCAAAATTGAAGACCTGACCCACGCTTGGGCCGATAAGATCCTGTTCCTGGGTGCGAACTTGACCGTGGAACGGGGCGATCGGATCGCCTTCCTTGGGCCCAATGGTTGCGGTAAATCCACCCTGTTGCGCATGATCATGGGTCGGGAAGCCCCCACCGAGGGAACCGCCCAAATTGGTCAACACAACGTGATCCCCGGGTATTTTGAGCAAAACCAAGCCGAAGCCCTGGATTTACACAAAACCGTCATTGACACCCTGCGGGACGAAGCCCCAGACTGGAAAGAGGAAGAGGTGCGCAGCCTCTTGGGCCGTTTCCTGTTCAGTGGCGAAGCGGTTCTCAAGAAAGTTGAATCCTTGAGTGGGGGCGAAAAGGCGCGTTTAGCCCTCGCCAAAATGCTCGTTCAGCCCGTTAATCTGCTGATTTTGGACGAGCCAACCAACCACTTGGACATTCCTGCAAAAGAAACCCTCGAATCAGCCCTGACGCAATTCGATGGCACTGCCTTGATCGTGTCGCACGATCGATACTTTATTTCGCAAGTTGCCAACAAAATTGTGGAAGTTCGTGAAGGCGAACTGCGCGTTTATCAGGGCAACTATCGCTACTATCTCGACAAGATTGCCGAGGAACAAGAGCAAGCAAAGTTGGCAGCCATTGCCCAAGAGAAGGCGGACAAAGCGGCCGCCAAGCGCGAGAAAGAGCGCGAAAAGCAACGGGCCAAGCAGGACGCGAAAAAAGCAAACACCGGTTTGTAAATACCTTGTAACGTCTGGGATGCGCCACAAACCATCCCAGGCTTATAGGTTAAATCTCGGTGCTATTATGGCGGGAAAATTAAGCAAATATGAAGAGCAATCAGAGTATGGTGGAGTCAACTGTCTCCCCTGTCGTGCTGATCATTCTTGACGGCTGGGGCTACCGCGAAGATCGCAACGGTAATGCGATTGCCGAAGCGAAAACCCCGATCGTTGATAGCCTTTGGGCAGCCTATCCCCACACACTGATCCGCACATCAGGTAAGGCGGTTGGACTGCCCGAGGGGCAAATGGGTAACTCTGAAGTGGGCCACCTGAACATTGGTGCGGGTCGGATTGTGCCCCAAGAGTTGGTTCGCATTTCCGATGCCGTTGAAGACGATTCAATTTTGAGCAATCCTGCCCTGGTCGCCACCTGTCAGCAGGTTAAAGCCAGTGGCGGCAAGCTCCATCTGATTGGCCTTTGTTCCGATGGGGGTGTGCATTCTCATTTGGATCATGTGGCCGGGTTGCTGAAGCTGGCAACGCAACAGGGAATCACGGAAGTCTGTATCCACGCCATCACCGATGGTCGCGACACCCAGCCCAACAGTGGCATTGAGTTCCTGACTCGACTGCAAGGGCTGATTGATGACGCGGGGGTGGGTCAAATCACGACGGTTTCCGGGCGCTACTACGCGATGGATCGCGATCGCCGCTGGGATCGGGTGCAAAAGGCCTACCAGGTGATGGCCACGGAGGGTGAAGTGGATGGGCGATCGCCCGTGCAGATCCTTCAGGACTCCTACGCGGAAAAGGTTTTTGATGAGTTCATTCTGCCGGTGCGGGTGGCTCCGGGGGCCGTGGCGGCCCAAGACGGCGTAATTTTCTTCAATTTCCGTCCCGATCGGGCGCGGCAGCTCACCCAAGCGTTCATGGATCCTCAGTTTGATGGGTTTGAGCGCGAACTGGTGCAACCGATCCATTTCGTCACCTTCACCCAATATGATCCCGAGCTACCCGTAGCCGTGGCCTTTGCGCCGCAGGATCTGAAAAACATTTTGGGTGAGGTGTTGGCGAATCATCGCCTTCGCCAGTTTCGAGCCGCCGAAACGGAAAAATATGCCCATGTCACCTACTTCTTCAATGGTGGTTTGGAAGATCCCTTTGAAGGGGAAGATCGGGTGCTGATCCCGAGTCCGATGGTGCCAACTTACGATCGCGCGCCGGCCATGTCTGCGGACGCGGTAACCGATGCGGTGGTTTCCGCCATCCAAAAGGAGGTCTACTCCTTGGTGGTGGTGAACTATGCCAATCCGGACATGGTGGGCCACACCGGACAGATGGAAGCGGCCATTCAGGCCATTGAAACGGTCGATCGCTGTTTGGGCCGGGTGTTAACGGCGGTTTCCAAGGTGGGCGGCACGGTGCTGATCACCGCTGACCACGGGAATGCGGAATACATGTTCGATGAGGCGGGTAATCCCTGGACGGCCCACACCACCAACCGTGTCCCATTCATCGTGGTGGAAGGAGAGCGCCGAAAGGTGGTCGGCCATGGCTGCGATGTTCAGTTGCGGGATGATGGTTGCTTGGCGGATATTGCGCCGACGATTCTGCAATTGCTGAATTTGCCCCAGCCCTCTGAAATGACGGGCAAGTCGATCGTGGCTCCGGCGGCCTATGAAGCCAAGTTGAATCGCACGCCGGTCACGGTAGGCGTTTAGACCCACGGGGGCCGCTGGGGGTCTCCATCCGGCCGTAAAATGTTGATTCCGCTATTGCTGGGTACAATCCTGCGTTTCCTATGTTGACCACGATTTTGGAAATAATCTGGGCCCTGTCTGCCCTCGGTTTGGTGGTGTTTGTGCTGTTGCACAGCCCCAAGGGTGACGGTCTCGGCGGCATTGGCGGCCAAGCTCAACTGTTTTCGAGCACCAAGAGCGCGGAAGCCACGCTAAATCGCATTACCTGGACGCTGGCTTTGGTGTTCATGGGTTTGGCGGTGGTGCTGAGTGCCGGCTGGCTGAAGGGTTAGGGGCGATCGCCCAATGGGTGGGGTGTCCCGCAACCGACAACGATGGCAGAGCGCGATGGTCTATGGGGCGATCGCGCTCTGCTGTGTTTTGGGCGGTTGGGTCTGGAGTGGTCTGGGAATTTCGGGGCTAGCCGATCGAGGGGGTGATTCGCTCGCCCAAGCAACGGAACCACTGCCGGCCCTGCTCTCCCAACTACCACCGCCCCAGGTACACCCGTTGCCAACCTGTTTGCAACAGTGGCGCGATCGCCCGGCGGCCCAATCAGGACTTGTTTCGCCGCGTAACGGGGCCGGGGATGACTTCGACCCAGATTCCTTTGGCTCAGATTACTTCGACCAAATTGAACCCTCGATCGTGGGTCACCTAATCTGGTCGCAGTTTCCGATCACCGTTGCCCTTGCCCCCACACCGCCCCGCGCGGCAGCTTGGCGCAAGGCCGTGACCCAGGCGATCGCCGATTGGCAACCCTATCTATCGCTGCAACTGCTGGACGCTGGGGATTCAACCCCGGCCGACATCACCATCGCCCTGGGCAATCCCACCCTGCGCAATGCGGCCGGTTTGCCCCGAGCCGCCAACGCCCGCACCACCTATGAGTTCTATTGGGATCTACGGGGCGATCGCCCCCGACTGGCCCACCGATTTACGATGCTGTTGCGGGGCGATCGCGCGTTTGCTCAACTGTTGGGCACGGCTCGCCATGAGTTGGGCCATGCCCTGGGAATTTGGGGCCACAGTCCTAATCCCCAAGACGCGCTTTATGCCGCCGCCGTGGCCAATCCGCCCCCCATTTCCGATCGGGATCTGAACACCTTGGTCAAAGTTTATGAACAACCAACACGCCTCGGTTGGTCTCTAAATTCCTATCAAATTCCCAATTAAAACCATGCCTAATCGTCTGATCCAAAGTCAAAGTCTTTATCTCCAAAAACACGCCCACAACCCGATCGACTGGTGGCCTTGGTGTGAGGAAGCCCTTGCCCAAGCGAAACAGGAAAATAAACCGATTTTTTTGTCCATTGGCTATTCCAGTTGCCATTGGTGCACGGTGATGGAGGGTGAAGCCTTTTCAGATCCGGCGATCGCGGATTACCTGAATGCGAATTTCTTGCCCATTAAGGTCGATCGGGAAGAGCGCCCCGACATCGACAGCATCTATATGCAAGCGCTGCAAATGATGATTACCCAAGGGGGCTGGCCGTTGAATATTTGGCTGGATCCCTACGATTTAGTGCCGTTTTATGGGGGAACCTATTTTCCGGTGGAGCCGCGCTATGGCCGGCCAGGATTTTTGCAATTGTTGCAAGCGCTGCGCGATCACTACGACCAACAGCCGGAGCAAGTGGCCCAAATTAAGGGGCAAATTCTGGCGGCTCTGCAACCAACGGTGGATTTGGCCGCGGGGGCCAACTTGTTCGATCGCACCCTGGTTGAGCAAGGTTGGCAGGAAAATGCAGCGGTTTTGGCCGAAGGGCGATCGAGCAATCGGTTTCCAATGATTCCCTATGCGGATTTTGTGTTGCGGGGCTATCGGGTCACCAGTCCCGAGCCTTGGAGCGACCAAATTCCAGAAGCCCTGCGCCCCAGTTTGCAACGGGGGGTGGCCCTGGTCCTGGGCGGCATCAACGACCATGTGGGTGGCGGCTTTCATCGCTACACCGTTGATCCCACCTGGACTGTGCCCCATTTTGAAAAAATGCTCTACGACAATGGGCAAATCGTGGAGTTTTTGGCGAATCTGTGGAGTGCGGGGGCCCAGGATCCCTCCCTGCGATCGGGCATTTTCGGAGCGATCAACTGGCTCCGCCGTGAAATGACCAATCCCGATGGCGGCTTCTATGCGGCCCAAGATGCCGACAGCTTCACCGATCCCGCAGCGGCGGAACCGGAAGAAGGTGCATTTTACGTTTGGGGCTGGGATGAGCTGGAATCTTTGTTGGAACCAGAAGCCCTCTCGGCATTGGTGGAACAGTTCACGGTTTCCGTGCCGGGCAACTTTGAAGGTGTGAATGTGTTGCAGCGGCGATCGGGCGGGACTTTGCCGGATGGGGTGACAGAGGCGCTCGATCGCCTGTTCACGGTGCGTTACGGCCAACCCCGCGCCCAGTTGGCCCAATTTCCACCCGCCCGCAACGCCACCGAGGCCAAAACCGTCGCTTGGCCCGGCCGCATTCCCGCTGTCACCGACACCAAAGCGATCGCCGCTTGGAATGGTCTGATGATTGCCGGGTTGGCCCGGGCGGCCGCCGTGTTTCAAGACTTGCCCGCCTACCAGTTAGCTGCCGGAGCAGCCCACTTTTTGCAAACTCACCACGGTGCGGGCGATCGCTTCTATCGGCTGAACTACGACGGACAACCGGCGATCGGGGCCCAAGCAGAAGACTACGCCGAAGTAATCCGCAGCCTGCTGGAACTGCACCAGGCCGCAACGGCCCTGATCGCCACGGGGCAAATTGCTCCCTCAGAGGCGGATCAGTGGCTAGCCTTAGCGACCCAACTTCAGGCGGAATTTGATCAGCACCTCTGGGATGCCGATCATGGCGGATATTTCAACGCGGACGATCGCCCGGATTTAATCATTCGCGAGCGAAGCATCATCGACAACGCCACCCCCGCCGCCAACGGCACAGCCCTGGGCAACTTGGTACGCCTGGCCTTGCTCACGGAAAATTTGACCTATCTCGATCGCGCTGAACAGGGCTTCCGCAGTTTCCATCGTTTCTTAGACGAGCACCCCCGCGCTTGTCCCAGCTTGCTGGCAGCCTTGGATCAGTTCCAGCGGCCCGTGCTGGTGCGGGCCAAGGCGGAAACCCTGGCCCTCTTGGCCCAGCAATATTTGCCCACTACGGTTTTGCGGCTGGATCAGCAATTACCGCAAGGGGCGATCGCCCTGGTTTGCAAAGGGCTAACCTGTCTGCCTGCCGCCACGGATCAAGCTCAACTCTGGTCTTTGCTGAAGCAATGCCAGGGGTAGGCTTGTGGCGGTTAATCCCGGCCAGAGATGCCCCAGTGCTCCTACAAGCGATCGAATCAGCCCTAGCGATTCAGGTATTTCATCGCCAACCCCATCAAATCCGACATATCAATATCCCCATCCCCGTCACTATCCAAATAGCCACTAAGGAGCGAATTGCCTTGCTCGTTGGACTTTAAAAAGTTCAGCATCAAGGGCACTGCCATCGGCAAAATCGGTTCGATCGACCCGGCGGGCAGCCCTGTGCGGGCCTCAATTTCCCCCAGCATTTGTTCCACCTGGGGTTGATTCAAAAACGCCTCGATTGCCGCCGCATTGGGTTCCGTGCCGCCCAATTGATCAACCAACGCTTGGGTTTGCTCAAAACCATTGGCCGCCTGGTTAGCCTGCAAGCCCTCTTTCAAATATTTCGCCACAATTCCCATCACCGCTTGGGTGTTCGCCAAGTCCAATCCCCCTTGGCTACTGATGGCTTGGAAGGTTTGCAACATAGCTCCCAAGTCCCCTGAACCACCGGCCAGGGCAGGATTTCTCAGCAGCGAAGACAACATATCCAACATGGTCGAATCCTCAAGTTTTCCAATCAAGATCGCAAGCAGGCGTTAATTCCCAGGTTTTAATTCCCAGGTTTTAATTCCCAGGTTTTAATTCTCAGGCTTTGATTGCCATCAACAGCCGTTGGTTAACCCCGTCGCGACAAAAACAAACAAGGGCAAGGTCTGTGGAATCCTTGCCCCTGCTGTTGATTTTATGCGCGCTTTTGCAATGACTCCAGACGGCGCTTCGCCACATCATTTTTGGGATCGGCCGCCAAGGCTGCTTCATAGGCTTCCAAGGCTTGCTTCACCAGTTGTTTTTTCTCGTAGGCAAATCCCAAGTTATTCCAGGCGGTCACGTAGCCGCCGTTGAGTTTGACGGCTTCTTTGTATTGCCGAATGGCCAAATCAAACTGCTCTTGGGCCACGTAGGCAAATCCCAAAGCGTTGTAAACAATGGCCAAGTTATCGGTGGATTCTTCTTCACCTTTCTTGAGCGATCGCTGGAATTGCTCGATCGCCTGGCCATACATTTTTTTATCCATGTAAATACTGCCCAGTTCATAAAACGCCTGAGCACCTGCTTCCCCACTGCTGGCGGCTTTTTGCAAGCGGCTGAGGGTATTTTCTAGGCGACGGGTCTTGAACACCTGACGCAGTACAAAAAAGGCCACGATCGACAGCAGCCCCACCAAAATTGAAATATAGACAATACCAACTGAGCCTTCCATAGGGATTAAAGCAAGAGGATTGAAAGGGGGACTCGTTAATTAAAAAAATTGAAATTGCTAGGGTTTGTCGTTGACCAGCAGCTACATCAATAGCACCACATCAATAGCATCACATCAATAGCAAAGGGCGCGATCGCCCGCGCCCTCACTATCCAGAAGGATCGATGTTGCTATCACGCCTGAGCACCACTGGCCATCGCCATCATTTTGCTGAACGAAGTGCTGAATTAAGCTACACCCATTGGCTGGATTGATTCGCAAAATCAAGCGATCGCACCCTTAGCCCGCAGCTTTTGCCTTGGCAGCCTCGGCCACCTTGCCAAACACTTCAGGATCCAGAACAGCCAACTGGGCCAGCATTTTCCGGTTCAACAGAATATCAGCCTTCTTCAGGTTGCCCACCAATTGGCTATAGCTCGTGCCATTGATCCGAGCAGCAGCGTTGATCCGTGCAATCCACAGGCGACGGAAATCGCGCTTGCGGCGGCGGCGATCACGATAGGCGCTCCGCAGGGCCTTCATCACCTGCTGGTTAGCGGTGCGGAACAGACGCGAGTGGGAACCACGGAAGCCCTTGGCGAGCTTCAGAATCTTTTTGCGGCGTTTGCGAGCAACATTGCCGCGCTTAACACGTGCCATAGGGGTTGACTTTGCTTGAAACTAAAGCAATACAGAAAAAACAGAGGAAAGCGGGGAAGCGCCGATCGAGATAGCGGCAACTAGCATTGACAGGTTCCCCGGGCAAAAGCTGCGAGGATTTTGTCCTTAGAGATAAGGCAACATGAGTTGCACGTTGTCTGCATCGCGCTCGTGCACCAGAGCCGCACCGGCCAAACGACGCTTACGAACAGCGCTCTTCTTTTCTAGAAGGTGGCTACGCAGGGCGCTCCGGCGGGCAAATTTACCGCTACCGGTCTTGCGAAAGCGCTTGGCGGCAGCTTTGCGAGTTTTGAGTTTAGGCATGGACTTACCTCGGGGTTGGGCGCTTGGTTGGCGCGATTTCAAATCCTATCACTGCTAGCCCCATTGCGTAAATGATCGACCTGTGCGGTCAAGGGGGCGCTGGGGGCAATGAAGTCTCCGAGGTCGATCGCGCTAATTGGTTGAAGGTAACAGGGCCTAGGGTTCGTCGCTGGCCATGTCGTCGTCGTCATCCAGCTCGTAGCCCGTTTCTTCGCCCACGAGCATATCGGCGATTTCTTCGTCGCGCTCGTTGTACTCAAAGTCCCGTTCATCGCGATCGCGCAGCCGACCTGATGATTCCAGCCAGTCCAAGATCGAAGCGTTGGTTTGGGCCGGGATCACGCCCGCACGAGCACGGCGCGGTTCTTCACGCAAAGCAGGAGTGTTCATCAATAGTTTAGGGATAGGTTGCTAGCGATATGGTGGATAGGGGCTTGTGCCTGTTGGGCTGGAAGCGGATCCTAGTGTTTCCACAAGAGGCCTCCCCTGTCAAGTGTGCCACGATCGCTCCGCCGCGTCCTACTGGATTGTTGAATTCATCATGCTGGGAAAATCAGATTTGCTTGCGGCCCTGGTGGGTCAAAACTTGGGTTTAAAAACCACGACCTCTGACAAGGCGGCTATTTTGGCGCTGATTACGCGGCTGGAGGAACGCAACCCAACCCCCAGCCCGATCGAGCAGCCGGCCAAGCTCGCGGGCGATTGGCAACTGCTTTACACCACCAGTCGAGAACTATTGGGTATTAATCGCCCCCCGATCGCCAATTTGGGCGCGATTTATCAATGCATTCGCCCCGATCGACAAACGATCTATAACTTGGCGGAACTCAACAACAACTTCCCTTGGCTGGAGGGCTATGTGGCGGTGGCGGCCCGGTTCGAGGCCCTGTCGGCGGTGCGGGTGGCGGTGCGTTTTCAGCGAATTGTGGTGGGTTCCCAGCGGTTAGCGAACTATCGCCAAATTACCGATTGGGTCGATCGGGCTGAACAGGGCGATCGGTTTCGAGCACTGAATTTCACCCTGAACCCCGTCCAGCAACAGGGTTGGTTAGACGTGACCTATTTGGATGATGATTTGCGAATTGGTCGGGGCAACGAAGGAAGCGTGTTTGTGCTGCGGCGAGTCTAGGTTTTTGCCCCAAGGGTTAAGCAACAGCTATTCACTCAAGCGGCTCGATCGCTCCGTGCTGCGCGGATCCAAAGCATCCCGTAGCCCATCGCCCAACAGATTAAAGGACAGCACCGTCAGCACCACCGCGATCGCCGGGGGCCAAACCAACCAAGGCTGCAATGTCAAAATCGAAGCATTGGTTCCCAAAGACAACAGATTGCCCCAGGAAGGATCTGGCTGCTGAATCCCCAGCCCCACCAAGCTCAACACCGATTCCGCCACAATGAAACTCGGCACGGCCAAAGTTGCGGAAATAATCGTGTAAGTGGCCGTTTGGGGCAACACATGCAACACCACAATCCTGAGAGTCCCGGCCCCCATGGCTCGGGCCGCCTGCACAAAGGGCCGCTCCTTGATGGACAACACTTGGCCGCGAATCACCCGTGCCAGTCCCGACCAACTGATGAATGATGTGATGGCCACAATCAGGAAGAACCGCTGGGCACTGCTCAGGCCGGGGGGCAAGACGGCAGCCAAAGCCACCAACAGGTAAATGCCCGGAATGGTCATCAGCACTTCCGTGAGCCGCATGATTGTGCTGTCAATCCAGCCGCCAAAGTAGCCAGAAATGCCGCCAACTAACAGCCCGATCGGGAAAGAAATCGCAATTCCCACCAGTCCAATGCTGAGGCTGATGCGGCTGCCATAGACCAAGCGACTGAACTGATCGCGCCCTTGCTCATCGGTTCCTAACACGTTCCAGCGCCCGGGCCCATCGGTGCCAAATAAATGCCACCGAGCGGGGATCAATCCCCAAAGCCGGTATTCAGGGCCCGTCGTTAGCAGTCGCAGTCGAGAAGGCTGCGATCGATCCACCCGCAAAGGGCGATCGCCCGTCTGCAAATCCGTTGCCCCCAGCGTTGTGGGATAAACATGGGGCCCCAAAAACTGCCCAGCCTGATCCTGCCAATGAATCACCGTGGGTGGCAGCAGGGCCCCCTGCGCTTGGACGCTGTAGGGGTCATAGGGAGCCACAAACTCCGCAAACAGGGCAACGGTGTAAAGCAATCCAAGCACGATCGCGCCCCAGCGTGCCAGCGGACTTCCCTTCAGCTTTTGCCACCATTTCATCGTTACGGAGGCCCCTTAGAATGTTAAGAAATGAATCTGTGCTGACCAATCTTAACTGACCAGCCCCAGCGGGTTTTCCCGGCCGTTCGGCGCTGCCCAGCCTCACCGCCTCGATCGCCCCATTTTTCCTTCCCCTATGACCGCTTCCTCTGACCTCGACCAGCCCCACATCACCCCGCCGGCCATGCCGTCGCCCGAGCCGATCGACCCGATCGACCCCAATGATGAGCTGCCCGATGAAGTGGAAATGTCCCTTTTTGAGCACCTAGAGGAGTTGCGATCGCGCCTCTTTGCGGCCCTGGGGGTGGTGGTGTTGGCAATGGGCGTTTGCTTCGTCTTTGTCCGGCCGATCGTGCGGCTGTTGGAAGCACCGGCCAATGGGGTGAAGTTCCTGCAACTGACACCCGGTGAATTTTTCTTTGTCTCGATCGAGGTCACTGGCTACTCGGGTTTGCTGCTGGCAACCCCCTACATCCTTTACCAAATCATTCAGTTCGTCCTGCCCGGCCTCACCCGGCGCGAGCGGCGGTTAGTGCTGCCCGCCGTTGTGGGATCCAGCGTCCTGTTCATCATGGGGCTAGTGTTTGGTTACCAAGCCCTTGTACCAGCGGCCCTCAACTTCTTCGTGAGCTATGGCGGCGATGTGGTCGAACAGGCTTGGTCGATCGAGAAATACTTTAAATTTGTGCTGCTTTTGCTCTTCAGCACGGCCCTCACCTTCCAAATACCCGTTTTGCAAGTGATGCTGGGTTTATTGGGAGTGGTTTCCTCGGGGCAAATGCTGGCGGGGTGGCGCTACGTGCTGTTGGGCGCGGTGATCCTGGGCGCGGTGCTGACTCCCTCCACCGATCCCTTGACCCAGGGACTCTTGAGCGGCGCAGTCCTTGGCTTGTATTTCAGTGGTGTTGGGGTGTTGCGCCTGCTGGGTCGTTAATTGGGTTGTTAATTGGGATCTTGATTCTACCGAGGCATTTCCCCCGTGCCCCGCGTTGAGGGCCGCCCATCCTGCCAGGAGCCTAAAGAAAGCGACCTAAAAAAGCGACCTAAAAAAGCTGATTCACCAAACTTTCCAAGTTCACGTAGGGTTGACCACCCGATTCTTGTACCGGGTTGCCGCTGCTGAGAACACGCGTGTTGAACAGTCGCTCCAACACTTCACGGGGATCGTTCGATCGGCGGTTGGTTTGGCTGAGGGTAAAAAGCACGTTGTTGCGATTGCAGCCCGATCGCATGTTGCCCACACTACAAACCACCGTGTGGCTATTCACCCGTCCCACGGTTAAGTAGATATTACTGAGGCGATTACCGTTCTCCCGCAGCACACCGTTTAACCGGCTGGTGACTTCGCCGCAACGGCGCTGGGGGGTGTAGCCCGCGTCGCTAAATTCTTCACTGGTCCAGGCAATGACCGGAGCTGTGCGCCCATTTCGCTGAACCGCCACGGTGGCGTAATAGCCATTGACCTGTTGGCATTGGAAGGAGGCTAAGGATTTAATAGCGCCGGCTCTGGCGGTTTCGGCGGTCATCCAAGGCAGGTTGAGGGCCACCAAACCAGCGATCGCCCATTTCATAGCTGACTTCATCGAAAACTCCTGGGTCTGAAACCCCGTACTTTGAGGATGACTTGGCGTTAAGTTTGACTGTATACCGGGGAATATTCGGAAATTCAAGTCTGGGGAGCGAACAGAAAACCGTAACTCCCGCAACCCTTTGAAATCAGGTCAGCACATTGGAGTAGCTTACGAAGCGCAATGGCTGGGGTCTCTGGCCTGAAAGGGGAGCGGATTTCGGCACTATCAAGAACAGCACCACCTGAACGGCATTTCGTTGATAGCTTCTCAGACGTGCTAAGCCCCCAAAAAGCTCCCAGGGATCTCTAACCTGGTGTCTCAAAATCCCAAGGACAGGGGCGCATGGTGACTGATCCTTAGCGCGATCGACGATTGCGCAAAGCGAGGCAGCAACTTAATCAAAAGAATCGGCAAAACGCCACAGGGGCGCAATGCCGATCCGAGGGCTGTTCCGTTTGAGCCGTCTATTCGATGATCAGGGCGCGATCGACCACCGATCGCGGCGTTTGACCAGTGGGCGAAGCGGCCGGCTCCGTGGGGGCCAGCGTTGGCGATTGGCTAGACAAGGCCAGGGACTGCTCAGGAGTCGATCGATAGCTCGCCATTTGCCAGCTTGGCTCCTGCCAGCCCGTGCTGATGGAAGCCAAGGCCGCCGTCACCACCGCCGCGATCGCGGAGCCACCAACCCATTGCAGTCGCTGTTTCCGGCGATCGAGCTTGGCCAACACGCCTTGCACCGTTTGCTCGATCGGGGCCGCAGCGGGCACCGGGATCTGAGTGATCGATCGGCTCAAACCACCCATCGTTCTAAAAACCTGTTGCACCGCTGAATCCGTCGCCAACCAGGCCTCAACCTGCTGTCGCTCTTCAGGGGTGACTTCATCATCAAGATAGGCACTGAGCAACTCAAACTGCTCAAGGCCAATGGGGGAACCCGAACCCCAAGATTCCGTAATCGCAGGATCGGAGTTTGGGTCGAGGTAATCCCGCTCTAGGCGATCGCCGTCTAGGTCTTGGTTGAGGCTGCGATCAGAATCCGATGCCGCAACCCGAGACCAGAACGCTTCGGACCAATCAGGGTCTTGTCCATGGGGACGCATTTCAGAAGTCATAGCAGCACCACAGCCCTTAACAAACCAATCACAACAGCACTCGCGACACACCGTTCAATCACACAAGACCTTGGAACCTGCTAATTGGTTCCAGCTTTAGTCTAAATCTTTAGGAACCGAGATTTCTACCCTGAAACGCTTTCAATGATCAGCATTTGATCGCTGATTTCCTGATGACTTCGCTCGGTTTTTTCTTGGGTATTTGGCAAGTTCTCATTGGAACATCCAAGCAACCGGAACTTTCCCGATTCAAACCAATTTTTGAGTATACGGAGTAGCGAATATAACCTCAAGCTTCTCCGCAATTCAAACCCCAATTTAAATCCCAATTCAAGCCCCTATTCAAACCACTGGCTTAGTCCATTGAGATTAATGGCTCAGCACTAGTGATTGAGGTAATTTTGCAGTTGCGTTTGCAAGCGGGCCCGGGCCCGAGCAATTCGCGATTTCACTGTGCCCAATGAAACTCCGGTCATTTCCGCAATTTGCTCGTAGGGCAAATCTTCAATTTCCCGCAGAATGATCGTGGTGCGGAAGGCTTCAGGCAAATCGGCGATCGCCTCTCGCAGCTTCTCGTAGAACTCTTGCGAGGATAGGTTCTCTTCGGGGCTGGGGTCAGGGGAGGCAATTTCCCAATCCAGTTCGCCATCGTCCAGTTGCCGTGTGGCATCTAAGGAGACGGGAGCCCGATCGCGCTTCCGTTTGCGCAATTCGTCATAGAACAAATTGGTGGCAATGCGGCTCAACCATCCCCGGAACTTTTCTGGCTCCTTGAGGCGGTGGAGGTGGCGATAGACCCGCAACCACACCTCCTGCGCGAGGTCTGCCCGATCGGACCAGTCCGGCGCAAGGTGATACAGCACGCGATCCACATGGGGCTGGTAGCGCCGCAGCAGTTCTGAAAAAGCAGCCCGATCGGGCTGCAAGCCTGCTTGGCAACGCAGCACCAAATCAGCGCTTGATAATTTCTGAGGCGGCACAGGCGTTTGGGGCAAGGCGGCCTCGATCTTGGACCAGGGCACGGGCGGGGAGTAGCTCATACGCGCATCTGGGTTGATGGATATCCCATGCTTTCCAGACGCGGGGGTGGTCTTCAGAGTTCCTGGCTTAAGGATTTTGCGATCGCTCGGGTCTAAAATCACCCGTTCTGGCGCAAGCTTTGGCGGCTAGCGGTAACCCGTCGCTGGACTGAAAACCAGCAGCGACGGGCAAAACGAATTGAATAACCGGGGCCTAGCGTTTGGTACTACCGGGCACATCGGCCTCGAAGGCCGGGGCCGAAGATTGCAACAGGGCGCTAACTTGCGAGAGCACATCGCCGCTGGGCTTGCCAAGGGGTTGCCGCTCCGGGAAGAATTCCGGCTTGGATTGGCTGTGAACAATGGCTTCGTTCACTTGGCTGGCAATCAGGTCTTGGAGCTGTTCCTTGGCCCGTTGGCGTTGGTAGTTGGCTCCCTCCTCAGTGGTGGCATAGAGGGGCGGCAAGCGATTGAGGGCATAGGCAGCAATATCGCCCACATCCAAAGCCCGATCGCTGGTGGTTTCAATTTCCGCGACTCGGGTAATGGCCTCCGTGAGCACCAATTCTTCCATGACGTTGATAAATTGCTTGCGCGGCAGCACAACCACTTCACCAGTCAGCAATGCACCCATCAATCGATCGAGAGCCATATACTCCTCGATCGATAACTCGGAAGCTGTATCGCAAATCCGCCCCACTTCCGCTTCCATGGCCGGAGTCAAATAGCCATCGCGTAACGCTTGTTCAACAATTTTTTCGATGCTCATAACTCTGCGTGATACCAGGATTCGAGGTCAGTCGGGGTCAGATTGACGGGACTTATAGACAGGGTAAAGTATGCGCGGAAAGCCAGCGACCTAATCCCTCCCTCAAGACGTAATGATGATTTGACGTAATGATGATTTGGAGGTGCGGTGCGATTTTCTGCCGTAGCCACTCACACCGGTCTAGAAACGGTTTGATCTAGAAATCCAATCTAGAGGCAAACGTTTTCCATCACCATTTTTTTAATCACTATTTTTGGGTGGCCATTCTTTCACAATTTTCCGCTGCTAATTTGACGTTTGCCAACTTAACCCTACGGCCGATGGCTACCCCGCTCCCATTTAACCTTGCTGGTTTCTCCCTCAATCTCAGGGAACGGCAGGCAGGCGATCGCCCGCTAAGTAATTGTAACTAGCTCCTCAAGGCATCAAACCCAGTCATGGCAGTAGTTTTGGAGCAAGTTCCCCGATCACCACGGGCCACCACCGGAACCGAACCAAACTGAGTTCGGTTGCTGGCTGCTTAACAGTAAGTTACATTTGGTTAAGACTCGGGATCGCCCGAGCCGCATAACAGGCACATAACAGGCATTGATTGAGGGGCAACTCATCAGATGAAATTCTCTTGGAGAGTCGCGCTGCTGTGGACGTTGCCCGTCCTGATCGTAGGGTTTTTCCTATGGCAGGGCGCAGTTTCGGGCCCCACAGCAGACATGGGTAAAAACGCGGCGAATACCCGGATGACCTACGGCCGCTTTTTAGAATATTTGGATGCAGGCCGGATTGTTGAAGTTGACCTGTATGAGGGTGGCCGCACGGCGATTGTCGAGGCTGTCGATCCTGAGCTGGATGGTCGTCTTCAGCGTTTGCGGGTTGATTTGCCCGTGGCCGCGCCAGACTTGATTGCCAAGCTGCGCGAAGCTGGGGTGAACCTGGATTCGCACCCGATGCGCAACGATGGGGCCCTGTGGGGTCTCCTGGGGAATTTGGTGTTCCCAATTTTGTTGCTGTCGGGGTTGTTTTTCCTATTCCGGCGATCGAACAACGTTCCCGGTGGCCCTGGCCAAGCCATGCAATTTGGCAAGTCGCGGGCCCGGTTCCAAATGGAAGCCAAAACCGGCGTGATGTTTGATGATGTGGCCGGCGTGGACGAGGCCAAGGAAGAACTGCAAGAAGTTGTGACCTTCCTGAAGAAGCCGGAACGCTTTACGGCGGTGGGCGCACGAATTCCGAAGGGCGTGTTGTTGGTGGGCCCTCCGGGAACCGGCAAAACCCTGTTGGCCAAGGCGATCGCCGGGGAAGCGGGCGTACCGTTCTTCAGCATCTCCGGTTCGGAATTTGTGGAAATGTTTGTGGGCGTGGGTGCTTCCCGCGTGCGCGACCTGTTCAAAAAAGCTAAGGAAAACGCCCCCTGCATCATCTTCATTGATGAAATTGATGCGGTGGGTCGCCAACGGGGCGCAGGCATCGGCGGCGGTAACGATGAGCGTGAGCAGACCCTGAACCAAATGCTGACCGAAATGGACGGCTTTGAGGGCAACACGGGGATCATTGTGATCGCAGCAACTAACCGCCCAGATGTGTTGGATTCGGCCCTGCTGCGACCGGGCCGGTTCGATCGCCAGGTGACGGTGGATGCGCCGGATGTGAAGGGCCGTGTGGAAATCCTGAATGTCCACGCCCGTAACAAAAAGCTGGCGGATGAAATTTCCCTAGAGGTGATCGCCCGTCGGACTCCTGGCTTTACGGGGGCTGACCTGTCGAACCTGCTGAATGAAGCGGCTATCTTGACGGCCCGCCGCCGCAAGGACGCAATCACGATGCAGGAAATCGATGATGCGGTCGATCGGGTAATTGCTGGGATGGAAGGCACGCCCTTGGTCGATAGCAAGAGCAAGCGCCTGATTGCCTATCACGAGATTGGCCACGCGATCGTGGGGACACTGATGAAGCACCACGATCCGGTGCAGAAGGTGACCCTGATCCCGCGCGGTCAAGCTCGCGGTCTGACCTGGTTCACCCCCAGCGAAGATCAGATGCTGATTTCGCGATCGCAAATCATGGCTCGGATTTCCGGTGCTTTGGGCGGTCGTGCGGCGGAAGATGTGATCTTCGGTGATGCGGAAGTGACCACCGGGGCCGGCGGCGACCTGCAACAGGTGGCCAACATGGCCCGGCAAATGGTGACCCGCTTTGGGATGTCGGACATTGGCCCGATTTCCCTGGAGACCCAATCGTCTGAGGTGTTCCTGGGTCGCGACTGGCTGACCCGATCGGACTATTCCGAAGAGATCGCAGCCCGGGTGGATGCCCAAGTGCGCTCGATCGTGGATCACTGCTATCTGGAAGCCAAGCGGATCGTTCGCGAAAACCGGACGGCGATCGATCGCCTGGTGGATCTGCTGGTGGAAAAGGAAACGATCGATGGTGATGAGTTCCGCCAAATTCTGGCCGAATACACCACGATTCCGGACAAGGAACAGGCCTCGACCCAGTTGGTGTTTTAGGCTGAGCCAACCTTGAGGGCGTAAGCCACAATCTCAATGAAATGACCGGGAGCGATTGACCCATGGGGCGATCGCTCCCGGCTTTTTTGCGGGATCGCCTGCCCGATCGCCCCGAGCAACACCTGGGGGCGATTAACCAACAGGGGCGATCGACTGGATTTTTCGAGCGATCGGGATCAGCAGTGCGGAATCAAAATTCAGCATTGGCAATTGGCTGATCCTGTGCCACAACAATTCTTAATGGATTTTTGATGAGGATTTTGCCAGTCGATCCGGGTTCGGAATTCCAAGGAGCGGATCGCCGATCATCAGGATTCGTGCTTTAATGAGCGCCTAAGGTTGCCCATCCCGTATCTAATCAAACGGGTCATGGTTTTAGCCCCTCAGCGCGGTTTCCTAACATCGTTATCATCCATGCTGCAACACCGTTAACGACCATCTTCGCGCGATGCCCAGGGTCTACCTCCGGGGAGTCAGGGAATGATGGAAAACGTTAAACCGGGAACGCGGCACGGATAGAAGCGATGCTTGGACAGATGGTGTGTGTGGTGTGACGAGTGAGTTACTGGTTTTGTCGTGGATGCTAAATTTCCAGTTCAAAAATCCTTTGCACTAACCGGCACGCAGCTATTTTTGCTGCTGACGGGTTGCCTGAGCGCTGCCGCAGTGACAATCGACGGCCTGTCTGGGCGATCGCCCTATGGCCTGGAATCGCTCACCTTGCCGCTGGTGACAGCCGTCGCTGTGACCGCTGCGATCGGGTCTTGGGTAGTGCCCCTGCTGCGCCGTCTCAAAACCGGCCAGGTGATTCGAGAAGATGGCCCCCAATCCCACTTTGTGAAAGCGGGAACCCCCACCATGGGCGGCATCTTCTTTGTGCCCACGGCCGTGGTTTTGACCCTACTTTTAGGAATAGGTTGCGGTTGGTCTGGTTCCCAGTGGGCCGATGCACTGGCGGTGGGAGCCTTGACCCTAGCCTATGGTTTCATCGGTTGGATTGACGATTGGCAGGTCTTGCGCCGCAAATCAAATAAAGGCATTACCCCGCGCCAAAAGCTGGCGCTGCAAGTGCTGTTTGGTGGATTGTTTTGCATCTGGTTGGGGCTGACAAAATCTTGGGATTTAACAACGGTGGCCTTGCCCTTGGGGTTTGCGCTGCCCTTGGGAATTTTGTTTTTCCCGATCGGCTGGTTCACCCTGGTGGCGGAAAGCAACGCTACAAACCTCACCGACGGCTTGGATGGACTGGCGGGCGGCACTGGGGCGATCGCCCTCTTGAGCCTGGGAGCGATTGTTTACCCCACTTCTCCGGCCCTGGGTCTCTTCTGTGCTTGCCTGTCGGGAGCCTGCCTGGGTTTTTTGGCCTATAACCGCAATCCAGCCCGCGTGTTCATGGGCGATACGGGATCTTTGGCCCTCGGCGGTGCGTTGGCTGCCGTGGCCCTGTTGACCCACTCGCTCTGGAGTTTGGCCATTGTTGGCGGGGTGTTCCTGGCTGAAACCCTTTCGGTGGTGTTGCAGGTGAGCTATTACAAAGCCACCAAAGGCCCGGACGGCAAGGGCAAGCGACTCTTCAAGATGGCCCCGCTGCATCACCATTTTGAGCTTTCTGGCTGGTCAGAATTGCAAGTGGTTTCCACGTTCTATCTGGTGGCTGCGGCCCTTGGTGCTCTGGGACTCTGGTGGCGTTGATCATCCCCTTCATTGCAGTTGCAGTTGCAATTGCAATTGATCTGGTTGCTAGCGCAATTCCCTGCCATCCAAGACTCAGACCCTCAGAAACGCCTGAAACGATACCTGAAATAACGCCTGAAATTGCGGGGCCCCGGGCCCCGTTTTTTGTGGGGCAATCATCCCGTGGAATGGCAAACTCAACAGTATCCTGAAGGGGGCAAGCTGCCGGGGCTGTGGCGATCGCCTGACCGATCGAGCCGATGGCCTTGATCAACCAGCGAATTGAGTCAGCGAATTGAGTCAGAGCATCAAGCCCATTGGTTAAGCAGCATGATTTTTGGATGTTCCTTGGCGTTCTAGCAAGCATGGACGATTCTGATCTGGATTCGAGGGAACCGGTGAGCGCAGAGGGGCGATCGACCGTTGCCATGGAGCCGGAGTCTTGGCCCATGGTGTCCGTGATTGTGCCGATTTATAACGGTGAGGCGGACTTGCCTCCCTTGGTTGATTGCCTGTTGGCTCAGGACTATCCCCCCAGCCAAGTGGAATTTATTCTGGTGGACAATCGCAGCGGCGATCGCTCCTGGGATTGGCTGCAGCGGGCCCAGCAAATGGCTAGCGATCGGGGATGGCAACTGCATCCTCTTCAGGAATTGACGATTCAGTCGTCCTATGCGGCGCGGAACCGGGGAATTCGGGTAGCGCGGGGGGAAATTCTGGTGTTTACGGATGCGGACTGTCGCCCTCAACCGCAATGGCTGCGATCGCTGATTGGAGATTTTGCCGATCCCGCGATTGGGATGGTGGCTGGGGAAATCACGTCCCTGCCGGGCCATACCCTGCTAGAACGCTATGCCGATCGCCAAGAAACCCTCTCGCAAAAACACACGATCGACCATCCCTTTTTGCCCTATGGCCAAACGGCGAACCTGGCGGTGCGGCGAGAAGTTTTCCAGGCGATCGGGCTATTTCGTCCTTATCTGACCACCGGAGGCGATGCGGATTTGTGTTGGCGGATGCAACAGGCCACGGATTGGGCGATCGCCTTTGCACCGGGGGCCATTGTGGAACACCGCCATCGGGCCACCTGGCAGGAATTTGCCAGTCAATGGCGGCGCTATGGCCGCTCCAATCGGTACCTACACCAGTTGCATGGTGTGCCGCTGATGCGTCGTCGATCGGCTCGCCAGGAATTGCGCCGTTGGGTGCGCTGGAGCCTGCGAGAGTTGCCCCTGGCTTTTGGGCGCTGGCTGTTTAAAAAAGGCTCCCTGCTCGATGCCCTATCAACGCCCATTGAACTGTTGGGCAGTCGTGAACGTTGGCGCGGGCAAGTGCGGGCCCAATTACCCGATCGCGCGGATTGGATTGAGCCATTTGAGGCATTGAAATGAACTGTTGCTGAACCTTTTGGGTTCGCTTCTGAGATAACCAATTAGCTTGTTAACTTGGCTCGGAATTGATGAGCTTAGATTCGATCGAGCACTGCAATACCCAACAAATTCAGCCCCAGTTTCAGGGTACGTGCCGTGGCATCACAGAGCACTAATCGGGAAGTGCGATCGGGTTCTGCGGCATTCAAAACCGGGCAGCGATCATAGAATTTATTGAATTTTTTGCTCAGTTCAAAAAGATATTCACAGAGACGATTGGGCATCAATTCCGCCGCGATCGCCTCTAGAACTTCATCCAGTCGCAAAAGGTGCTTGAGCAATGCCCACTCGCTCTCGTCACTGAGGATGAGTTCGGCACTGTCCAAGTTCTGAAAATCAATTTCACCCTTACGGCTAATGCTTTGAATCCGAGCGTAGGCATAGAGCATATAGGGTGCTGTGTTGCCCTGAAGCGCCAACATTTTGTCGTAGCTAAAGGCATAGCTACTGGTGCGGTTTTGGGACAAGTCCGCATATTTCACCGCGCTGAGGCCCACAATTTGCGCCACCTGTTCAATGAACTCGGGAGTTTCACTGCGCTCTTCTGACTGCAACCGCTGTTCCACGTCGGCCCGCGATCGATCGATCGCCTCCGCCAACAAATCCTTTAGCTTCGGTGTATCTCCCGATCGGGTCTTCAGCTTTTTGCCGTCCTCACCCAGCACCAAACCAAAGGGCACATGCACCAGCTCCACTCCCGCCGGAACCCAGCCGGCCCGCTCGGCCACCTGAAACACCTGGGCAAAGTGGTTTGCTTGCCCCGAATCGGTGACGTAAATGATTCGATCGGCCCGGTCTTGGGTGGTGCGATAGCGAATGGCGGCCAAATCCGTTGTGGCGTAGTTGTAGCCCCCATCGGACTTTTGAACAATCAGGGGCAGCGGGTTCCCGTCCTTATTCACAAAACCGTCCAGGAACACGCAGCGGGCCCCCGCATCCTCCACCAGCAGGCCCGCCGTTTCCAGGGCGCTCACCACCTCCGACAGCAGGGGGTTATAGAACGATTCTCCCCGTTCCGTGAGTTGGATATCGAGCAGGTCGTAGATTTTTTGGAATTCTCGCCGGGATTGATCGCAGAGCAATTGCCAGGCGCGGCGGCTGTCGGAATCGCCGCCCTGCAAGCGCACAACCTCTTGGCGCGATCGCTCTTTGAAATCCTCGTCCTCATCAAACCGCTTTTTCGCTTTTTGATAGAACGCCACCAGATCGCCCAGGTCGATCGCATTGGCGTTGGTGAGGGCTTCCGGAGCCACTTCCCGCAGATGGGTAATCAACATCCCAAACTGCGTGCCCCAATCGCCCACATGGTTCAGCCGCAACACGTCGTGGCCCAAAAACTCCAAAACCCGGGCCAGCACATCGCCAATGATCGTGGAGCGCAAATGGCCCACATGCATTTCCTTGGCAATGTTGGGGCTGGAAAAGTCCACCAAAATGCGCTGCGGTTGCGCTACGGGGTCAATGCCCAGTCGATCGCTCCCTTGGCTTGATCGCAATTGCCCCAACAGGTAGTCGGCCTTGAGGGTCAGGTTAATGAAGCCCGGCCCCGCAATGGTAGGGGGTTCGCAGAAATCCTCGATCGCCAAGGCCGCCACGATCGCGCTGGCGACCTCGCGCGGTGGCTTGCCCCACTGTTTCGCTAAGGACAGGGCCACATTGGCTTGGTAATCCCCAAACTTGGGATTGCTGGCCGGAACCAGCATCGGATCCGTGCCAACCAACTCCGGGCCAAAGGCCTTGACCAGGGCGGTTTCCAGGGCTGAACGAAGGCGGGCGATCGCGTCTTTCACCGGCAAAAAGGGGAACGGTTTCCAGAAAAAAATCTCGCCCACAAGATAAGGCGCGGGGCGTTCGGCCGCGGCCAAACGTGGAGTTCCCCGCGCGCGAAGAGCAAAGGGCAATAGAAGATTTTACTGGAATTGGGGGAGAGCGAGGCCGCCCGCAAGCCGGATTCTGTTGGCTAGGTCAGTTGCGATCGGGTTAGCTAGGGCTAATTAGACTGCTGGCCCTAGCGATTCCGGCAGCGCACCCGCTCCAGATCGCCTTCAACGTTGCGGGGAATCCGCCGTAAATCGACACCGGAGCGGTAGAGGGTTGCAGAATCCCAAAGCTTGGCCCCTTCAAGGTTGGCCCCTTCAAAGTTGGTGTTTTCGTCCACGATCGCCCCGCCCAAGTCCACATTGCGCAGATCAGCTCCCCGCAGGTCAGTTCCGCTGAGGTTGGCATCCACAAAATTGGCAAACCGCAGCTTGGTGTTGCGCAGGTTGGCACTGGCCAAGTTGGCGCAGGTGAAGTAGCTGCCCTCGAAGTTGCTGTCGGAAAGATTGGCCAGTTGCAGTTGGGCCTGACGCAGCCGCGCATTGACCCGACTGATGCCGCTGAGGTTGGCTTCCTGAAGATCGCAACCTTGGCAACTGCGGGCGCTGCCGCTGATGAACTGCTGGGGATCGGTGGTGTTTTGGGCCCAGGCCACGCTGGCCAAGCTGCCTGCCAGCAGGAAGGTGATCGCGGCAGTCCAAGTTTTGTGGGACGTTTTCATGGGTTGACCTCTCAGCAAATCGGCAAGGATGGACAGGGTACGCGCCTTAGGCAGACATCGGTGAAACGGCTGTAATGGCAGGGAACGATCGCGCTAGGATGCTTATCGGTGTCCCCCAGAGTTCCAACCTATGCGAGTTTTACGCTTGTTCCAACTGTTGTTGGCCTTGGCTGACTCGATCGTGACCGGTCGTCAATGGGGTTCGGGTCAGGGTCAGCACAGGGAGCACCGCAGGGAACCACAGGGGCGATCGGCGGTGACCGTGATGGGCAACCGGGTGAGTCGTTCTGGGTCAATACAACTCGATCGTCAGTTCGCCCGGATCGCTTGCGGGACAGTATTCAAACCGATATCTCAATTCGTAACCGTCCGTTGGCTCCAAGTCCAGGGGAGGCTTGAGTCAGAAGGGGCTGAACGCTTTCAATGGCGGTGCTTGCAGGGAATAGGGCGCAGTTTGGCGATCGGGCTGATGGGATTCCTGATTTGTGCCAGTTGGGCAATTGTGCCAATACCGAGTTTGGCCGATGAGTTGCCCCTGGAAGCCCGCGTTCAGGCCGCGCGATCGCTCTTTGACCAAGCTTTTGAGGCCACCAATGGCGGGCAATTTGCCCAGGCCGAGCGTTACTGGACGCAAATTTTGGAACTTTTTCCCGACAATGCGGAAATTTGGAGCAACCGGGGCAATGCCCGCGCCAGCCAAAATCGGCTGCAGGAGGCGATCGCGGACTATAACGAAGCGATTAGCCGTGCTCCCAATGCGCCGGATCCCTACCTGAATCGGGGGGCGGCTCGGGAGAATGCGGGCGATTTGACGGGGGCGATCGCGGACTATGACCACGTGTTGGAATTGGATCCCAATGATGCGGCCGCCTACAACAACCGGGGCAACGCGGAGGCGGGCCTTGGCCAATGGGCGATCGCGGTTGATGACTATGCCCAGGCGGAGCGCTTGGCTCCCGATTTTGCGATCGCCCGGGTGAACCATGCCCTCGCCCTGTTCCAGGTGGGCGATCGGGCGGAGGCTTTGCGCCTGTTGCGGAATTTGGTGCGGAAATATCCCACCTTTGCCGATGCGCGGGCGGCCCTGACGGCGGCCCTGTGGGATGCGGGCGATCGGGGCGAGGCCGAAAGCCAGTGGGTCTCGGTGGTGGGTCTCGATCGGCGCTACAAGGACTTGGAGTGGGTGGCGAAGGTGCGCCGTTGGCCGCCCGCCATGGTGACCGCCCTGGAAAAATTCCTCAAGCTTTAACCTCTAGAGCAATCCAGCGGGCAAGAACTGGCATTGTCCAGCCCTGCTGGATTGAGGTGAAGTTGAGCGAGTTGAAGTTGAGCGAACTGGCATTTAGCGAGCTGCGGCTCGATCGCGCTTGAGGCGATCGAGCAACACTTGTGCATCCTTCAACAGTTGAGTGCCCCAGAGGTTGTCCTTCAGGTACTGCAAATCCGCATAGCGCTCATCGGTGTCCAAAGCTTCCTGGGCCAGGGCCAACCCCTTCAGGCAGTTGGGATCTCGGGCTTGGCTTTGGCAACCGGCAGCGGTGTAGGTGGCCGCAGCGATCGCCAGTTTGGGTTCTGCGGCGGTTGGATCCACGGCCAAAGCCGCTTCCCACTCCTTGAGGGCATTGTCCCGATCGCCCAACTCATACAGCGCCAAGCCGATATTGTTCACCGCTGGCCACATCCGTGCTTCCAGGGTCACCGCTTGCCGAAACTGCTCGATCGCCTGCTGGAACCGGCCCATGGTTAGGTAGACATTCCCCAAGTCAAACCGGCCCGTGGGCGAGTCCTGAAGCTTGAGGCCCGCCTGCAACGTGGTTAGCGCCTCATCCCAGCGCTTCTGTTGCCCGTAGGCCGACCCTAACGCCAATAACACCGATGGATCTTCCGGAGCCAAGGCCCGGGCCGATTCCAGCACCTGAATGCCCCGATCGATTTGCTGAGATTGGAGATATAACCCGCCCATCAATCGCAAAACCTGCGGATTTTTGGGAGCGAGATAGGCCGCCACTCGAATGCGGGCCAGGGCCTCATCGTATTGCTCAAACTGCACCAAACGCGCCGCATCTTGGGCTAGATCCAAAGCCTGCTCAGACCACTGGGGATCAATTGGCGGTGCATAGGGCAGCAACACTTCCGCCCGGGCCGGCATGGATAGCCCCATGCAACCCCAAAGCACAGCCAGAACCTGGAGCGCTCGGATGCTCTGTTGTTTCAAGCTCAGTTTGCCCAGTTTGCTCACAGTCCTGTTTATCCAATGCTGCTGACAACGATCGCAAGGCCATCTTAGCAACCTGAATTAATCCGGCGGGCGGTTAATCCGGCGTGGCGGGTGAACAGGGGCACAAAACTGGGTTGGGTTCAAGACTCGATCGCCCAATATCCCTGGGATCCCGCGCGATCGCAGGTGTTGCCAGGGAGGGGATTGGCCCAATTTCAAGATTCCAGACGCTCCTTCAGGTGCTACTTCAACAGTTGCCGCACCGTGTCAATCAGCTCTTCCGGTTGGAAGGGCTTGGCGATGTAAGCATCGGCCCCTTGTTTCATGCCCCAGTAGCGATCGAACTCTTCGCTCTTACTGGTGCAAAGCACCACGGGCACATCCTTTCGGTTGTTATCCGACTTCATCCAACGACAAAACTCATAGCCATTCATCCGGGGCATCACAATGTCTGTGATCACCAAATCCGGAGCACTGGCCTCAAATTGCACCTGCGCCTCTACCCCATCGCCCGCCAAAACCGTCGTCATGCCGTGTTTTTGGAGGAGTGCGGCAATCATCTCGCGCATCGTTGCGCTGTCATCGACAATTAGCACCTTACTCACGACATCCTCCTTCGCAGTTGGCGGCGGTTGCTGACCGCCATCCCTCGCAATCGGGCGAGTTAACCACCCATGATATGTACCACAACTTCGCGCGTGCGACCGTGCTGTCGATGTTCCCAGAGATAGATTCCCTGCCAAATCCCCAGTCCCAGTTGACCATGCACGATCGGAATTTGTTCAGAAGTGTGGGTCAAGGCGGTGCGAATGTGGGCCGGCATGTCGTCGGGCCCTTCGGCACTGTGTTGGTAGGGAGCCGATTCGGGGACGAGGCCGGCGAGGAAGGCTTCCAGGTCTTGTAACACGTCAGAATCGGCGTTTTCCTGGATCACCAGGCTGGCGGAGGTATGCTGCACAAACAGCGTACAGAGGCCGGTGGTCACTCCCGATCGCGCCACCAGTTCCGCGATCGCGCTGGTGATGTTGTGCAACCGTTTGCCTTGGGTTGAAAGGCGCAGCACCTGTTGCACATGAGTCGTTTGCGATCGCTGGTCGATCGCCCCAACCGAAATGACAGTGGCGGAGGCGCTAGAACGACTCATGGAAACTGGAATAGGGACTGAAAAAGTTCTGCATGGAGCGATCGAAATATTTCAAAAAGCAATTATTCACAAACAACCACGAACAATCACAAACAATTATTCATGGATCCGGATCGGTCGCTCTATTCCGATGCAATACCGCCATCAAAAATAGGGTTGACATCCTCCCCACCGCAAGCGAACGGGGATTCCCAAACCTCGCGATTTGGGTTTCTGCTTCATCGTGCCAGCCCTCTGAGATTGGTTCTCTTCGGGTCTTGCGGTTGCTCCACAGACTGAAACCGCTAGCCCAGCGGCCACCTGTAATTTAGCATGACCTGAAAGGGCGGGGTTTTAGGCCCAAATTTTTCTATAAATCGATTTTTGGCGAGATTTATGGACAGGATTTCCGCCATTGCCCCCGTGGTCTAGTGGTTATTTTGGACGATCGCTCCCCATCGTTCCTAGCGGCAACGGGGCAATGGGAGCCATGAATTTTTGGAATTCGTGCCTGATCGCGCCGATCGCCGTTGGGTCAAGGGAATTCGCCAGCGGTGGAACTCCGCAATCAAAAAGCTCGCCACTGCACGGAAAAATAGAGGCCATTTTCCTGCCAGGTGTCTTGGTCTGGGTTGTCCACCTCCACCAGGGGAATGGCGTAGTCTAGGCGCGCTGTGAATCGATCGCCCTGTTGCCATCGGAGGCCCAACCCGAGACCAACGAGGGTTTGGGGATCGGGATCGGGTCGATCGCCCCGGTTCCAGCCGGTTCCCACATCCAGAAAGGGCACAATTTGCATCACCCCTTTAATTTTGGGCGCGCGGAACAGGGGCAGGCGCAATTCAGCCGACCCAAACAGCCCGCCATCGGTCAGCAGCAAGTCTTGGCGATAGCCCCGAACGCTTTCAAATCCCCCTAGGCCAAACTGCTCCACGGGCAAGAGCGGGCGATCGGCCCATTGGGCCTCACCCCGCACCAGCAGCAGCGTATCGGGCGCAAATTGGCGCACCCACTGGGCTTGGCCACGCCAGGCCAAGAATTGACTATCGGGCGACTCGCGATTGATGGTGGAGTCAAGGGCATCCAGTCCCAAACTTAGTTGCGATCGCAAGGCCAAAACGTAGCTTTCGCTGCGACTAGTCCACTCGTGAAACCACCGCAGGGCAGTGACGCTGGTTTGCCCTTGGTCATCAGCTCCCGGGGAAAGGGGAAAGTCAATGCCGAGCAGGCTGGTTTGGCTGTCTAGGTGCGAGAGGGTCAAGCCCGTGACGACTTCATAGTTGGGCTGCTGCACCAGGGGGCGGCGATAGGTCAGTTCGTATTGGTAGGAGTCGGCTTGGATGTCGAGGGGGCCGAAGGGATCTTCAACGATGCTGCTGCCGGTCCATTGGAAACGGGCCCCGATCGTGCTGTTGCGACTGTCGATCGGGATGGTGTAACTGGCTTCGATCGAGTCGCTGCCGTCGGTATTGGTGTAGCTGAGGCTGATGCCATCGCCTAGCCCCAGCAGGTTGGCTTGGGTGATGGTGGCGCGTCGCCGGACTGTGCCCACGCTGGGCGATCGCCCGTTATCCACCGATAGATCGCCATGGAGGCTGTCGGCTTCCGTGAGGGTGATCCGCAGTAGGTTCGTGCCCGGCTCGGTTCCTGCCGAAAGTTCTGCGGAAACGGTCTCAATGAGCGGATCGGCCTGCAACAGTTGTAAAGCGGTCAGCAGGCGATCGACCTGAAGCGGCGGCTGGGTGGCCCGTTCAATGCGCCGTTGCACATAGCTGGGGCGCAGTCGCCGTAACCCCTGCACCTCGATCGCCTCTAGCCGGCCTTCCAGCACCCGAATTTCCACAATGCCCTGGGCCGGATCAATTTCTTGGGGCGGCAAAAAGGCTCCAGAGGTCTTGTACCCTTTGTTGACATATTGCTGCGTCACCGCCGATCGCGCTTCCAGCAACTCCGCAAAGGTGAGAGGGCGATTGGTGTAGGGCTGCAGCAGGGTCGCAAATTCACTATCTGTAAAAATCGTGCTGCCCGTGACCCGAAAGGCCTTCACAACAATTTGACCGGGAATCGGCGGCAGGTCAGAGGGTGCGGCGGGCTGCTCGATCGGGGGCGGCTGCAAAGTGGGTGGGGGTTGGTCTGGCTCCGGAATGGTGATCGAATCCGGCAGGCGATCGGGACGGGGCAAAGGGGGAGTTTGGGCGATGGCCGCCACGGCCCCACCGCCCAAACAGCCCAAGCTCGCCAGCGATCCCAGCAACCACCGCCAATGAAGATCCGCGCAATGCCTGAATACAGGCTTCAAGTCACGGTTCTGATGGTTCAATTCAGGCTTTGAGATGGGGGATCTAAAGACTGGAGATCTGAAGGCCGGAGATCTGAAGGTCAAAGATCTCAAAGCTGGAGGTCTAAGCGCTGAAAATTGCAAAGATAGAAATTGCAAGGCTAGATATCGCAAGGCCATAGGTTAAGAGACTGATCGACCAAACGATCGCACCAACCGTAACAGATCAGGCAATCGGGGTCGAGCCATCTGCAATCCTTGGCCACAACCCGTTTGTGTTCAAAAGTGGGTAACGGGGTTGCTCCAAAATCGTCCATCACAATCATGCTTTGGCGGAAGCTGTCGCTCTAGCGCTTGCATTGCTCAAAACGGGCGATCGCCAGGGCTGTCAGGTCGGCCAATCCCGGGCCTTGGTGGGTACTGGCCGCATTGGGTAGGCTGCCGGGCGGAGGCAGGGGTGCGGGAGCCTCCTGGGCCGCCCACTCCTGGGCTAGGCTCGTGGGAGCGGCCATGGTGGCCAGGCGCGATTGGGTGCGCAATCCCAACTGACCGTCGCTATAGTCGCTCCAGAGGCGATCGACTTCCAGCAGCAAATCACAGTCCGTCTGCATCAGGCTGTCCACCTGAGCATTAGGAGCCAAAATTTGCCAAGTCAAGACATTGGCCGTTTGCCAATGGCCGCTGGCCAACTGCTCCGCAAGACGGCTGAGGGTCTCGTTGCGAGGCCGCATAACCACCAAGGCCGCAGCCCCGGCCCAAAGCAGAATCGCAATGACCGATAAACGCTTAAAATTCACGGCCGATGTCATGACTGTTCCCGGTTGCCCCTCCATTGCGCCAGGACAATTGGCTGCCTCAGCGGTTGTTAGTGTAGTGGCCGCTGGGCTTGGGTAAGTTGACACGAGTGAATGATGCTGGGGGCTGTTTAACAACATAAGAAGCTCGTCTGCGAGAGAGCCTTGAGCGATCGCTGCTGCTGAGGCTAAGCAACCAATCCCTTCTGTTTATTCATTCTGAGGAAAAATCAGACTATCCGAATAATCTGGCATTCATTTTTGAACCATTTGAATACAGACTTTTCACATTGGAGAAAATTGCTTGATGTCCTTATCATTACCGATTCCTGACTGGTTTGAGGGCGATCGCGTTGGCGAAGTTTGGCGTGTACCCTATGCCCAACTGGCCACCGCAGCTCAACAATGGGCGAAGGCACATCAAATTACACCGGCACAGGAGGATTCGCAACGGATTGCCCTGTTAATGATTGATGTGCAAAATACGTTCTGCATCCCTGATTTTGAGTTGTTCGTGGGCGGGCGATCGGGGCAAGGGGCAGTCGAAGATAATGTCCGCCTATGTCAATTTATTTACCGAAATTTGAGCTTCCTCACGGAACTCATCCCCACATTGGACACCCATGGGATGGCTCAGATTTTCCATCCGATCTTTTGGGTCGATGCCGCAGGAAACCATCCTGCCCCCTTGACTAACATTGATTGGGAAGCGGTCAAAACCGGCCGTTGGCGACCCAATCCCCAATTGCAAGCCAGTTTCCAGCTTCTGCCTGATTCCCTTGGCCAAGGGGCATCACCCGATCGCTCTCCAGAAGCCGGGAAGGTGCATGGAAACTTGGCCACCTACGCCGCCCACTACACCAAAACCCTGGAAGATTTAGGTAAATATCCCCTGACCATTTGGCCTTACCATTCCATGCTGGGTGGTATTGGTCATGCAATGGTTTCGGCCGTTGAAGCCGCCTGTTTTACCCATGCCATCGCGCGGCAAATTTCAACACGATTTGAGCTGAAAGGTGGTCATCCCCTAACGGAAAACTATTCGATTCTCAGCCCTGAAATTCTGAGTGATGAACATCAACAACCGATCGCCCAAAAGAATCAGGCCCTGATTCAGCATCTTTTTGAATTTGACGCGGTGATTATTGCCGGGCAAGCAAAGAGTCATTGTGTGGCTTGGACAGTGGCTGACTTTTTGCGGGAGATTCAAACGCAAAAGCCGGAATTTGTCGATCGAGTCTATTTGCTAGAAGATTGCATGTCGCCCGTGGTGGTTCCTGGGGTAATTGACTTCACGGAATTGGCCGATCAAACCTTCCAGGACTTTGCTTCAGCGGGAATGCATTTGGTGCGGTCTACGGATTCGATCGAGCAATGGCCAATGTTTAATCGCTAATCCCCAAAGGCGAAAAATTCAATCCGAGAACCTGCGCTGAAGTCATTTCGACAAAATGGTAAACTAGAAATAGTTTTTCCAAAAAAAGCTCATTCAACTCGCGCTTCTGCCCATGACTGTTCCCACCTCTGCCCTGCCGGAATCCTTGGCTAAATTAGTTCAGCGATTTTCCCGAGTTACCAATCCTAAGCAAGGTTACGAGCAACTCATCTGGTTTTCGAAGCGGCTTCCTGAGCTAGATGAAGCGGATCGTAGCCCTGAAAATAAGGTTCATGGCTGCACTTCGCAGGTGTATGTGGCTTCAGCACTCACCGATGGCAAAGTTTGGTATCGGGGAGATTCTGATTCGCAACTGGTGAAAGGATTGGTGGCATTTTTAGTGGAAGGATTGAATGGTCTAGCGCCGGATGTGATCATTGCTTTGAAGCCAGATTTCATTCAACAAACAAAACTCAATGCTAGCTTGACTCCTTCGCGGGCTAATGGGTTTTTCAATATTTTCAAAAAGATGCAAGATCAGGCGCGATCGCTTCAGTCAGAGTCCCATGCGGATTTGAATGCTTTGGGTTCATTATCCTCCCCACCGAGCCTTGAATCTAATCATGAAGGGCCTGAAAAGGTGACTGATTGAACTGTTGATGAACGCTCAATGATGCAAACAAAGTGGGAATGCAAACAAAGTGGTGATGCAAACACGGTAACGCAAACGCAATGAACCAAGCGCGATGAATCAAGTGCAATGAACCAGACGCGATGACTCAAACGGTTGCCTATATTTATCATGACCCCATTTTGGAATCGGTGACAGAGCCGATCGATTGGGAAATTGATGTGCAAAACCTGTATGTGGACTTGGGCGATCGGCAGGCGTTGGGGCAGCTCATGCAGTTGGTGAATCAGGGAGCAATTCACACGCTTCTCATCCGACAAATTCGCGACTTGGGCGACTCGATTGAGTCCATTCTCCATGTTTTGAATCAGTTAGAACATGCCAAAGTGGCGCTGCGGGTGATGCAGGGTGACCTCCCCAAGGGAGCCGATCCTAACTGGATTCAACAGTTGCAATGGCTTCAGGAACTGAACCAAGACCAGCACCGACAGGCCATTCAAAAAGGCCACGCCCGTAATCGGTTAGCAGCCTTGCCGCCGCCGGGGCGTGCTCCCTTTGGCTATCGACGGGGCAAAGATCGGTATGTGATCGATCGAGCGGCGGCCAGTATCGTAAAAGATTTTTTTGAAAACTTTTTGCTCTATGGTTCCTTGCGGGGAGCCGTGCGGTTCATTAACCAAAAACATCAAAAGAAAATTTCAATTTCGACGGGCCGTAATTGGCTGACCAATCCTGCTTATCGAGGTGATCTAGCCTATAAAAATGGTGATGTGATTTTGAATACGCACCCCCCGCTGGTGTCTCGCGAAGAAGCGGCCCAGGTCGATCGACTCTTGCGACGTAATCAGACCTTAGCTCCCAAAACGGCCAGCGCCGCGCGTTCCTTGGCGGGGTTAGTGAGCTGTGCCCAATGCCAAGCAAAATTAGCCATAACTTCCACGCGATCGCGGGGATCTAAAACCCCCAACTATCTTTACTTGCGACCCAATCCTTGCGGAAAAGGCCCATCAGCTCCCGATCGATGCCCATTAGCGGACTATAACCAGGTTCTGAAGAAAACAATTCAGCGCATTTGCCGAGAATTGCCACAACGAGTGAGTCAAGCGCAGTTGCCCAATATTGAGCAATTAAAGTCCCAAATTCAACAACAACTTCAAGCCCAGGAAGCACGCTTAACTCAGCTTATTCAGCTTAAGGAAAATGGAATTTTAGATGAAAATACATTGCAAATTCGTTCCTATCAAATTCGGGTCGAAATGGGAACTTTGCAAGATCGACTCTCGCAATTGCCTCCTGCCAGCTTATCGATGATTTCCCGATCGGTGTCAATTCCAGAATTTTGGCAAGATCTATCCGAAGCCGAACGGCGTTTTTACTTTCGCGAATTCCTGAAAGGCATCTGGCTAACTTATTCAGCCAAGGGAAAGGGAGAACCGACTTGGCGCGTGCAATCTCTGGATTTTGTTTTTTAAGATATTTTAAACAATACAGCCTTTACCTAGAATTATTGGCACGCCATATTGCAGATGCCATGAAGCAACGGTTTGGTGGGCAATGCCCACCCTACGGGCAACTGTGCTTAGTAATCGGGGTAAGGGCTGTATTTAAAATCCAAGCTGACGATTAAGGGAATTTTGAAAAATCAAATATTGATATTCTTTTGGTTTCATTGATGAGTGAAAGCAGAGAACTTTCGTCTTTTTTCTATGATTGACTTTCAAGAGAACCCATAAATCTAAAACAGATTTTGAATAGTTTTAGTGTTTTTGGTGGCTACTAATTGGGGGTTTACGCTGCAATTTAAACTGACTTCAAAATCAAATCTTAAATAAATTTTGCGTATTTTTACTTTCTCGTAAAATAAATTGCCCATCTCCACAACTTATAAATCGCTGTCTATAATGTCGCTTATGGGGCAGTTTGATCACAGCTTAAAAGCTGATTGTTCAGGCTTTTGATTAGGCTTGAGCTTTAATATTCAATGGCAGTACTAGTGCTTTAGGCGGATCTATGTTTACGTTTTTTCTAATGCTATTGATTGGTGGTGGTGCAGCCTTTGCTGCTTTGAAAAGTGATGATTTACCCGTCCCATTGCCTATTCGATGGGCCGTACGGGGCGGCGGTGGCTTTGTGGCAGTTTTTGTGGCGCTCTATGTCATTAGTCGTTTCGTTGCGAATGTGCCGACGGGAAGCGTTGGTGTGCGCGATTCCTTGGGTAATGTGGAAGAGAGTCCATTGTTGCCCGGGTTGCATTTCAACACACCTTTTTCGCGAGTGGTGATGTTTTCGACACGCCTAAAAAATATTCAAGAAGGTATTGAAGCAACATCCCAAGAAGGTTTGATTTTTGATTTGAATGTTAGCCTCCAATATCGGATTGATCCGCGAAAAGTGTCGCAAGTTTATCGAACTATTGGCACTAGTGAATCAGAAATTGTCGTGTCTCGATTTCGGGCAATTGTTCGCTCAATTACTGCATTACATCCAGCCGAGTCTATTTATTCAACCAAGCGGACAATGATCGCTGAAGAAATGCGCCGACAGTTGGCGCAACAACTGGAGCCTTTGGGGTTTGTGGTGGAAGCGGCTCTGTTGCGAGAAGTGAAATTGCCAGAAACTGTCCAAGCAGCAATTCAACAGAAACTGAAAATCGAACAAGAAAGCAAGCAAATGGAATTTGTACTGTCAAAAACTCGTCAAGAGGCTCAACGAAAACAAATTGAGGCCCAGGCGATCGCCAACTACAATCGAACGGTTGCTCAGGGCTTGACTAGTCAGGTCATTCAATTGAAGCAAATTGAAGCCATGCAAAGTCTAGCAGAATCCAAAAATACAAAGGTAATCATTACCAATGGCAATTCACCGATTTTGGTTTCTCCAGGTGGTAATTAGTGCAACGCCAAGAGATCTGTAATTGATTGCTATTGAGCTGACTCAGTTCGATCGAGCAATCTCTTGAATTGAGTCATGGATGGCGCTAAATCAATTTGCTGAAAAGCTGTGACCCAAAATTACCTATAATCTTGAGACTCTATTGATTAAACATCTGAATTGGCGACGCAAATGTCGGAACCCACCATGGCAGCAGATGAGCGTCACCCCGATCGCCCATTGAATTCAACTTCAGAAGGTGCGAACTTTACACCTAAGCTGATTGTGATTGTGGGGCCAACAGCTTCGGGCAAGTCTGCCTTAGCGATCGAGCTAGGGCGCTTTTTGAGTTCTGTCATTTTGGGAGCAGATTCTCGCCAAATTTATCGCAATTTTGATATTGGAACTGCTAAGCCATCGTTGAGCGATCGCGCGGTGGTTCCCCACGAGTTAATTGATATTTGTGATCCAGTTGAGGTCTTCACGGTTGCTGAATTTCAGACCCAGGCAAATCAACTGATTAATCATTATCATCAACGTCAAATAATTCCCCTATTGGTTGGAGGAACCGGACTTTATATTAAGTCTGTGGTTCGAGGGTTACGCATTCCCCAAGTGCCACCCCAGCCAACCTTGCGATCGCAATTAGAGCAACTGACTCGCCTCGATCGCCGCCAACTTTTGTTGACTGTTGACCCTGTTTCTGCCCAACAAATCCATGAGCGTGATGATGTGCGAACCATCCGAGCACTGGAAGTTTTTTACGCCACAGGTCAGCCGATTTCTAGCTTGCAAGGGGAAGCTCCCCCCGCTTATCCAATTTTGCAGATTGGTCTAGACTGCCTCGGTACTAAAAGTTTAGATGGCCTAATTGCTAACTCGCGATCGACTACCGATTCAAACGATTCAAAGAGGGCGATCGAGCAACCCGATCGTTCCCAAATTCATCCTCAAAATCCTTCTCGTAAGCTACCTAAAAAGCACGGAAAAGAAAAATCAGCCCCAGATGAAAATGATCGGTTATGGCAGCGAATTCAACAGCGCACTCGCTCGATGTTTGAGCAAGGGTTTGTGGAGGAGGTTCACCAGTTAGTGGAACTTTACGGTCAAGATTTGCCCCTATTTCAAACCTTGGGCTATCGCGAAGTGTTGCAAGCAATGAATGGCGAAATAACTTGGACAGAAGCAGAACAGTTAACCGCTGTTCATACTCGCCAATTTGCAAAACGGCAGCGAACTTGGTTTCGGGCAGACCCTAACATTCATTGGTTGGATGCCGATCACCCAAGACTCTTAGAGATGGCTCTAGAATTGGTACAAAACTTCTTGAGTAACAGTAACAAATTCGATCAAAATTCTTGATTGAGCTGATGTAAAAATAGACTAAAAATGACAAGATGCTCCATCAAATCAACCAAAATTGACTAAGAATCAACCAAGGCTTAACCGAGAATCATATCAATAGCCAGTAGGTTGGGTTGAGGTACGAAACCCAACAACAGTAAGATTCGCGGTGGTCTGAAAACTAATCAAGGTTTAACCAAGAATCATATCAATAGCTAATCAAATTCCTGAACTTTTCTTAGGAAGACGATAGCCTTGGTTCTTGAGAAATGGTGTAAGTAGTTTGGATAATTCCTTCAATGTTATTACTTCGATCCAGACTAGTACAGTCAAGGGAACCTGGTGCAAGATGATTGGCTTCTGGATTTTGAGATTCCGGAAGCTCGCTCCAATTTTGAGGTAAAGAAATATGGAAAGTGCTGCCCTTTCCTAGTTCACTGGTAACCCAAATTTGTCCGCCATGCTGCTCCACAATCCGACGACAAAGGGTTAGGCTAACACCCAGTCCACCGCGCGATCGGGAGTCGGAGGAGTCCACTTGATAGAAGGGTTCAAAGATTTGCTCTAGGTCTGTGGGAGGAATGCCGCAGCCGTGGTCAGTGATATGAAAAATCACATCCTGCGGCGAAAGGGTGACCGCAAATCCTAAGACTGAGCCAGGGGATGAAAACTTGATTGCATTATCTAAAATGCGATCGAACAAATCCAAAATGGCATCGGGATCCGCCCAAACGGTTAAGTCGTTGGGAATTGAATAAGTAATGGATAAATTTTGAGCTTGTAATCGATTGACCACGCGATCGTAGGCTCGATTGGCCAAATCTTGAACCCAACAGCGTTGTTTGGCCAGGCTTTCGGTAGAGGCTAAATCGGCCAATCGCAACACCACATCAATCGCTTGCCCCAGCCGTTCTGCACTTCGCAAGGCCACCGCAATTAATTGTTGTCCTTGCATGGATTGCAAATCACAACGCCCCGTGGCCAAAAGCTTAATTGCACCCTGCAAAGAGCTGAAGGGAGTGCGTAACTCGTGGCTCACGATCGAGACAAATTCATCCTTCATTCGCTCGATCGCCTTGTATTGGGTAATGTTGCGACACATCAGCCGCACACCATCACCCAACTTGCAGGCATCCACCCGAAACCAACTGTTCAATCGCCGATCGAACACCTCGCGCGATTGGTTGGCTTCCTCCGTCACCACCGGCAGCAACCAGGTGAATAACTCTTGGCTGGCCCTTGCCGCCTGCTCCACTTCCGATTCGCCCATCACCACCGGCTCCGCGCTAAACGGCACGGCCGCCCGTGCTCCCGGATCCGTGCCATGGGCCAGCAAACTACGCTGGGCCAGCACCGCCGCCGAGCAGCCCGTTGCCCGCTCCGCCGCCGGATTCACCAACCGCCACTGGAAATTCACCACCCGATCCCGGTCATCCCGCATCACCTGCAACACCGCGATCGCGTCCGGCGACAGGTTCAACACATCCATCAAAAATGATTGGGAATCCGCTAGCCGCAACTCCGCCTGTTTCCGTTCGATCGCATAGCGCATCGATCGCACCAACAGCGTGGGCGAAATTTCCCCCTTAATTAAGTAGTCTTGGGCCCCCAACCTCAGGGCATCAACCCCCGCCTGCTCGTCACCCGTTGCCGTCAACACCACCACGGGAATCGTAGGTTGGGCAGCCTGCAGTTGGCGCAGCGTCCCCAGCCCCACCGAATCCGGCAACGACAAATCCAGCAACGTCACATCAAAACGCTGCTGTCGAATGCAAACCAGCGCCTCTGCCAAGGTGCCCACCGCCACCAGATCAACCCCCGACAGCAAAAACTCCGCCTTCCGCAGCATGAGTTGCACAAGGCGAACGTCGATCGGGCTGTCTTCAACCAGCAACACTCGGGGCGAAAACAGCGAGGACGATTGGTTGAGCAAGGGATTGCCCTGAGATGCAGAATCAGAAAACGTCATACGCCCGACTGTTTGGGCCTGGTACAGCACTTGCAGAGCCACATAAGTTGCACAGAAGCAGCAGACAACATCGCTACCTGAAAAACTTTTGAATTTTAACTGCGATCGACAGGCTCTCTAGTTCATCTTATGCGTTCCCCTGAATTGTCCCCATCGTTTATTGCCTGACCCGCAATCCGATTCGTGATGAGAGCCACCCGATTCGCAATCGCCGAACCCTGGTTTCACCTTTCTTTCATATTCAATTTTATTTGCAGAGGGAGATGAGATGCACCTGATCAGAGACGGATTTGAGCGTCTCCTGTCACCCAGCCACAGAGAATTGATTCGGTATTAACAGAGAATTTAACAAAAATCTGATGAATGAAGCAGTTAAATCAAGCACTTTGGTCTGGAGGATAGAGGTAGCTCCAAATAACAAATCGCTCCATGGCAATGTTTGAATTGCAACGGGATCGCGACATGACCATCAAGCCTTCAACTACACCCGCAATTACGACAGTGCAACCGCCATCGTTTATACCATCATTACGCGAAATTCCGTGTTAGTCATCAGGGAAATACTTCGCACGGGGCCCTTGTCGCGACCTGTTATGGGCAGGTCACCCTCAATTTCCCCAAGCAACGGGCGGCTTGTAGAACTTATCCGGTCTTCCCCTCCATTACAGCATTTGAACCCTCCCGCCGCTCGGGATTTGTTCGATCGCCCTGAAGTTCACCACCATCCGCCCCGATCGCCAATTCAGTGACCATCAGTCCATTGCAAATTGCTCTATTTTAAAAACTCCTTAAATAAATCGCTTATAATAAATCTCGTCAGGTATCTAATCAGATATTTGACCAATTCCGATCCGTCAGGATCTTGTCTGTATGTTGCTCGCGCTTGGGTCGCAAAATTGGTTCAACAACCTTGAAAACTATCTTGAAAACTATTTGTCATGGAAATTGACTATCGTTAAAAGAACTTAACTTGAATTTTTATTCCAAGCATCTCTTGAAATTTGCAACATCAGATCATGATTTTTGATTTGTATCAGCTCTTGGCTCATTCTTGTCAGCAAACTTGCCAAGGATCAAAACTTGATGCAGTGCTATCAGTTCATTATTGATTGATTTTGAGTGCGTCTGCTTTTGTGAGCTTTTTCCAAAAAAGATTGAAAATCATATCTTTTCAAGAAATTTTTAACAATAAATATCAAAACAAAGTTTGAAAAATCGCAAAAACATTCAAAATAATTTCATATTCTGAATCGAACATTGATCGAAATGGCTTGATAAAGGTGAAGAGAACTTGAGGTGTTCAGTTAATCTAAAAAATGCCTCATATACCTATGAAATTTCGCGCAATTCTCGACTTTTTCACCTTTTCTGCCTAGTCTGGCATTGAACAGCGGTGGATCCACGATACCTACTAGAGCGAGTTTGGATAATGTTTCTCATTTCTGACTCAGAGTTATCGCCCAGGGCGATCGACTTACCTGAACCAAACCCATTCGATTCCCCTTCCCCCGCTCTTGCAACGGCCTCCTTGCCCGCCCACGCGCCCGCTAACCTACCCGCTAATTTGTCTGCAAATCTGCCCCCAAATTTGCCCCAAAGTTTACCCACAAGCAATCACCTCAATGCCAAAGATCATCTGAAAACTACCGCTAACACAAACAGCAATACCAACAGCAACACCAGCGTTTCTCTGGGGTACGAATTGCGGGCTTCCCTCGCCTCAATTCACGGGGCCCTGCGACTGCTCACCAGGGATCAAGACTCAGTGACCGACCCCAACGCACGGCGGCTGTTGCGAATTGCCATGTCTAACACGCATCGGTTGCTGAGTTTGGCCGTTGCGATCGAGGGCGAAACCCAACAACCCAACGTCCTGACAACCGCCGCGATCGAACGCCTAAGGCTGGCCAACGAACTGCAAGGGGCGGTTGAGCGGGGAGAATTTGTGCTGGTTTACCAACCCGTGATTTGCTTGGGCAGCGGACGCGCCGTGGGCCTGGAAGCGCTGGCGCGCTGGGAGCATCCTACCCGAGGATTGATGCAGCCCAATAGTTTCATCGAGATCGCCGAAAGTAGCGGTTTCATTGCTGAATTGGGCCTGTGGGCCATTCGGGAAGCCTGCACCCAGCTTCGTCACTGGCAGCGAACGGGGATGATTGACTCAAATCTGTGGGTTAGCGTGAACCTCTCCCCCTGCCAACTGTTGGAACCGAACCTGCTGGGGCAGTGCGAAGCCATCTTGCACGAAACGGAATTACCCCCCCATTGTTTGCACCTGGAGCTAACGGAATCCGTTGCTTTGGACTTGGGCATGGATGTGCTGGCAATTTTGCAAGGATTCCGGCAACTGGGCATTGCGATCTATGTGGATGACTTCGGCACGGGCTATTCTTCCTTGGCCCGACTCCATGAGTTCCCGATCGATGCGCTGAAGATCGATCGCTCATTCATCCTGCGGGAGCAGTGGGAAATCGTGCGCATGATTGCCCTCCTGGCCGAGCACCTGGGAATTCAAATTGTGGCCGAGGGGATTGAGTCGGTACACCACCTGCACACGCTCCAAGGCTTGGGGTGTCAGATGGCCCAAGGATTTTTAATCTCGCGCCCTTTGGATGCGGCGGCGGTGATTGACTTCATTCAAGATCTAGACTCCTAGGAAATCACGATCTGACGGATTGAGTCACTCAGTAGCCAATTTAACCATCAACTCATCTAGTCAGATTTGCCCAAAAACCGAATAACCAGCAGCGGCTACTGGTCTATGGGGGCGTTCTTTAGCTGTTGCTGGCAAGTTCACCAGTTACAAATTCACGGATTATGAGTTTATCATTCGCGGCTGTCGGTTTGGAAGCATAAACACAGCCCCAGCAGCTATTACAAACCTAATTATTGAAACTGTGCACTAGATCACATCCGCAATCGTCACTTAGCTCCTAATATAGCTACCGTTTATGGAATTGGTGTTCAGCCCTGCTGTAACGATGAAGGTGCAACTATTGTCTAACGCATCACTCTCTGATTGGGCATTGTTGCTCTCTATGATCTTCACTACCGGGCTACTTCCCAATCTTTTAAGAGTTTTGCATCAAGTCTGAACACCAACCGAGTCACTGCTCAGCCGAGAGATTAATCCAGAATTCAAGCCGAAAACTCTATTGGATAAGAGTCAAAATTGGTTTGAATTCAGTATTAACACTTAATGATCGAGAGTTGAAATGATCGCTCTTGGCATAAACCTGGCTGAGTCATAGGCTCCGTAGCTGATGGGTGTTAATTGTCACATGCTGGCGTTCAATTAGTTGAATGATCGATCATCCTTTCCGAGTTTTTCACAATTTTTTCCTAAAATTTTGTGCGTAACTTGGGGGTGTTTCTGCCAAATTGACCATGCTTCTAATCAACTCTAAACGAGGAGATGAAGCTGATTAATGAATGACTGAAAATGTCTGAAAAATACCTGAAAACCATGTAATCATTTACCAAATCTTAAAGAATGGGAATGCAAATCAACTACTGAGTTAGTTTCAAGATTGATCGTAAGAGTAAATCCATTAGCTGTAAATAAGCTCTGAGAAATTCTGAGAAATTCTGGGATTGCTCTGGCGATTGATAGACCAAGAGGGATGCGCATTACTGAAATCACCTAAGATCTTCAGTTGCCTTTCCCCGGATGCAAGTCACTTCTATGAACACAGGCGCAGTTGCGAGGCACGCTATGTCAAACCAAGTTGTCGGTCTGCTATCCCTCGCGCGGGCCATCGCCCAGGTGAACCACAATCAGGTGTCTGGAACATTGATGGTTCGGCAGGGCCAAATCCATTGGCGGCTGGAGTTTCATCAGGGCAAGTTGGTTTGCACCACGGGCAGCGATCATCGGGTGCGGCGTTGGCGGCGTGCTCTGATGGGGCAACAGATTGAGCCGGCGGAATTAACGACGGGGCAGCCTCCGACTTCTTATGATCCTTGGGAATATGCGCTGTTGAGTCGGGCGGTGATGGCAGGCCGGCTAGATAGCGGCAAGGCGGAGCAGGTGTTGGCGGCACTGACCCTGGAGGCGCTGACGCAAATTGCGACCGATACGGCGATTCGGGTGACTTGGGAGGCGCGATCGAACCGGTTGCTAGACTGTGCGGCGGTTGGTTCGGGACTGCATTTGCCGGGCGATCGCCTGCAACAATTACTGAAAGATGCGCGGGACTTGAGCCAACTGTTGCCGAGTGACCGGCCGGCCCAAGCTTGGATCGATCGGGGGCTGTCGTTGGATGCCGGCATTGAGCTGGATGATAGCCGTCAGCACACTACCCTGAGCTTGCAACCGCTGTTTAATGGCCGGCGCACCTTTTGGGATTTGGCCCTGAAGTTAAACCAATCCCCTGCCATGACGGCTCGGATGCTGGGTTACTTTTTCCGGCAGCAGTTGCTGACCTTTCAGGTGTTGCCGGATTTGGAGTTTCACCCCATGCTCTCATCCACGGGTTCCGCAGCAGGTTCCGCCACCCCGGCGACTAAAGCCGAACCGCCTTTGGTGGTTTGCATTGATGACAGCATGGTGGTGCTGCAACGGCTGGAACGAATTGTGACCCAGGCGGGCTATCGGTTCTGTGGAATGCGGGATTCGGTGCAGGCGCTGACGCAGTTGATTGAGCTAAAGCCGGATTTGATCCTGCTGGATGTGGTGATGCCGGTGGTGAATGGCTATGAGATTTGTGCGCAAATTCGCCGGGTGAAGGCCCTGGAGCATACCCCGATCGTGATTTTGACCGGGCACGATGGCACGATCGATCGGGTGCGGGCCAAGTTGGCGCGGGCTTCCGAGTTTCTCTCGAAGGTTTCGGATAGCGGGCGAATTCTGGCGACGTTGGAACGGCACTTGCCGAGCCATAATTCCACCCGCCCACATCCACCCCATCCAGATCCGTCCCTGTCCGGTCGCACTGCCAATGGGCAAGATCAGGGGGCTGGCTTCAACCTGAATTCACCCCCCAGCGCGTTCAAGTCTGCTTTGGCCTGAGAGAATCTTGAAGAGGATGGCGAAAAAGCCAAACTTGCATCAGCTCCATAGACCAATCTTCATTCCAGATCCATCCCAGCCAGATCCATCGCAGTACGAATCCGGCGGATGAGCGGTTTCTGTTGCGCCCGAATTGGCCAAGATGCGCCCAAAGTGGCTCCTCGATGTTGTTGCTGGGGGTAGTTGCTGGGAGTATGATTCCGGCATCGGTGGCCGTCAGGATTAGTGATCAGTGAGCGATCGACTAGCCATTCATGAGACCTCATGAGCCATCAGCCGTCATTCAACAAGTCATTCAACGCCCGTCCCTTGTCTCATCATCTGCCCCATCATTTGATTTTGTATAGCAAGCCCGGTTGCCATCTCTGTGAGGGATTGCAGGAAAAGTTGGAAATGGTGAACCTGTCGAGCGATCTGCGCCTCACGATCGAGCTGCGGGACATCACCACCAATGATCGCTGGTTTGCCGCGTTTCAATACGAAATTCCGGTGTTGCGTTGGCTGGCGGATGGGGAATCTGAATTGCCGATTCCGCGGCCGTCGCCCCGCTGTTCGGTGGTTCAGCTCGAACAACACCTCCGGAAAGCCTTTGCCACAATTGAGCCATCTTAGGAGAGGCAACCGCCCATGGAACCCATGACTTTGCGCGAACTGCTGGCCAGCGTCTCCACAGAACTGGTGATTCCCGACCATCCGGCACTCGATCGCCCAGTGAAGGGGCTGACGACCAATTCCCAGGCTTGCCAACCGGGCGACCTGTTCGTTGGTCTGCCGGGGACTCGGGTTGATGGCGGTGAATTTTGGCCCAATGCGATCGAGTCGGGGGCGATCGCGGCGGTGGTGTCGCCGGCCATTGCAGCCGCCCAACCAACCCAGCCGGCCGGGCCCTGCCTGATTGGGGCCATGGACGTGGTGGGGGCTTGCGCAGATTTGGCGGCGGCGTTCCATGGCCATCCAACCCAGCAGTTGCAATTGGTGGGGGTGACGGGTACCAATGGCAAAACTACCACCACGCAACTGATTGAGTTTTTGTTGAAAACGGCCGACCGCCCCACGGCACTACTGGGCACGTTGGTGGTGCGTTGGCCGGGCTTTGAGCAAACGGCGATTCACACCACGCCCTTTGCGGTGGAGTTGCAGGAGCAGTTGGCCAATGCCCGATCGGCCGGGGCGGACTATGCCGTGATGGAAGTTAGCTCCCATGCCCTGGCCCAACGACGGGTGCAAGGTTGTGAATTTCAGGTGGCGGTTTTCACCAACCTGACGCAGGATCACCTGGACTTCCACAACACGATGGAAGAATATTTTGCGGCGAAGGCCCTGCTCTTCCAGCCCAATTATTTGCGGGGCCGGGCGATCGTTAACCTTGATGATCCCTATGGAGCGGCCCTCGCAGCTCAGCTCGATCATGATCGCTGCTGGTGCTATAGCATTGACGACTCCGAGGCCGATTTTTATTTGAGTGATTTGAGCTATGGCCTCGATGGGGTCAGCGGCACGTTGCACACGCCGGCTGGCGCGATCGCGTTTCGATCGCCCCTCGTGGGTCAATTCAACCTGCAAAACTGGCTGGCCGCCGCCGCCACCGGGTTGCACTTGGGTTTGGATCTCTCGGCAATGGTGCAGGCCCTGGCCCAGTTCCCCGGTGTGCCAGGCCGAATGCAGCTAGTCCAAGTGACCGATGGGCCCTTGCCCCAGGACATTAGCGCGATCGTGGACTATGCCCACACGCCCGACAGCTTGGACAATGCCCTGCGGGCGGCCCGTCCGTTTGTGCAAGGGCGCTTGATTTGTGTGTTTGGTTGTGGGGGCGATCGCGATCGCACCAAACGGCCCATCATGGGTGGCATTGCAGCCCAGGAGTCTGACTGGGCGATCGTCACTTCCGACAACCCCCGCACCGAAAATCCCCAGCGAATTTTGAATGATGTGGTGGCCGGGATTCCCGTCGCTGCGAACTACACCGTGGAGGGCGATCGCGCCAAGGCCATCCAACGGGCCATCCTGGAAGCCCAACCCGGCGATTGCGTCTTAATTGCGGGCAAAGGCCACGAAGACTACCAAATCCTAGGTACCGAAAAAGTGCATTTTGACGATCGGGAACAGGCCGAAGCAGCCCTGCGCCTGCGATTGCAAGCAACCATGGCAACTAATGCAAATTAATGCAAGTTGCAGCAGGTTGAAGCGTCTGGATCGGACTCCATGGGATTCAGCGATCGAAAAATCAGGGGCGCATCCCAAGCTCCGACCCCGCCCGCCCGCGATCCATGGGTCAGGTCTGTTAAAAACTGTTAAATCTCATCCCGGAGCGCCCCCGTTTGGATTTGCCCATGATTCTGTGGAAGATTGATACCGTTTCTGCGAAGTTGCGTGAGATTCCTGTTAGTTGAAGATGACCCAGCCATTTCCCACACGCTCGGCGCAGCCCTGGCGGAGCAGTTCTATGTAGTGGATGTGGCTGAGGATGGGCAAGAGGGACTGGACTACACCCGATCGTTTACCTATGACCTGATTATTCTGGATGTGACCCTGCCCCGACTGGATGGCCTGAGTCTTTGTCGCCATCTGCGGCGGGAAAAGTATACGGGCCCCATCTTGCTGTTGACCGCCAAGGGCGAAACCGAAGACAAGGTAAAGGGTCTGGATGCCGGGGCCGATGATTATGTGGTCAAGCCTTGCACCGTCCAAGAACTGATGGCGCGGGTGCGGGCCCTGTTGCGCCGCCAGCGATCGACCGATGCGCCCGTGTTGGAATGGGGCCCCCTGCGTTTGGATCCGAGCGCCGGTCAAGTGACCTATAGCAATCGCCCCATTAACCTCAGCCCCAAGGAATACAGCCTCCTGGAATTGTTTTTGCGCCATCCCCGGCGGTTATTTTCCCGCAACGCCATCCTCGAACACCTGTGGTCTGTGGGCGATTTTCCCGGTGAAGAAACCGTCAAAGCCCACATCAAAGGCGTGCGGCGCAAGTTGGCCCTGGTGGGAGCGCGGGATCTCATTGAAACGGTTTATGGCATGGGCTACCGGCTACGGCCCGGGAGCGCTCAGGTACCGGAACCCCAGGATGGGGATGTGTCCCTGCGGTTGCGCTCAGCGCTCGATCGCGCCTGGGAACGCTTTGAAGGGATGATCTATGAGCGACTGGAATCCCTGGAGCGAGTAACAGCGGGCATTGGGGCTGATCGCCTCTGCGAAGCCGATCGCCTGCGGGCCCTGGAAGATGCCCATAAACTAATCGGCTCCTTGGGGCCGTTTGGCTTAGTGCGCGGTTCCCAACTGGCCCGCGCCATTGAAGAACAGCTACAACAACTGCAACCCTACGCCCAGGATCCCCACAGCCCTCCTGACCCCAACGGCTTCGGTTTCGCCGCCAATTCGGCCGCCACGAGTCCAACGGCCACCAATCGCCACAGCATCCTGCAACTGGCCCACCAAACCCTGATTTCCCTGGTGGGTGATCTGCGCCGCGAAATTCAAAGCCGCCAGCAAATCGAACACAATCGCCTACGGCTGGTTTATTTGGGCAACAACAGCCGCTGGTCTCAGGCCCTGGCCGCCGCTATCGCCCAAGAAGGGGCCCTGATTGACCTGGCGCTGCCCAGTTCTCCCACCACTTGGCTCACACAACCTGCCACCGCCTTGCCCAGTGTGGTAATTATGGATTGGAGCGATTCGGAGCGGGCCGATTTTCTGGCGGTATTGCCCAGCTTGCGCCAGCGCCAACCATCCCTGATCACGATCGCCCTGATGGAGCAGTTTGACCCCAATGATCTGCTGCAATTTGCGAACGAAGGCTGGGACACCGATTGGGCAGTCGATCGCCCGATCACACCCCTGATCCAAGCCCTCAGTCAGTACCAAACCGAACAACGCATTGGGGGCAATCTGCGAATTCTGGCCATTGGCCTGTCTAACAACGCCAACAACCTGGTAAGGCGCTGTTGCCAGCAACAACAATGGACGCTGGCCGCCGTTTCCCAACCCCAACGAGTCAGCGCCAGCATGGCCGCCAGCCGGCCGGATCTCATTTTGCTGGCGGCCGATAGCAGTCCCTGGGGAGGCGTTTTATGGACGAGGGCCCTCCGCAGCGAGGGATTTGGCGGGCGGCGAATCCCGGTGATTGTTTTTGCCTCCGAAGCCTCGCCCCAAACCCTCGATCGACTCTACCAAGCCGGGGCAACTGCCTGTATCCTAGAGCTTCCAAGTGCTGAGGAATTGGCGGATAGTCTGCGACAGCAGCTCATCCGAGCCAGTCGATCAGAATTGTTCAATGGCCGAGCCACCAAACCAATCAGTAAATATTAACTGGCTTTAATTGGCTTGATGAACTGGAATAATTAACTGGAATGAATTAGATTCATGGGCTTGACTCAACTTAACTGAATTTAACCCATTCAATCAACTGGTTGTACTCAATTAATCAATCGGTAAATTGAGCTAATGAACTCGATCAACTCAATTTGATTAAATTCATTAATTTGATTCACTAGTTGAATGACTTGGTTAAATTAATCGATTGAGTTTGTTCGGTGAAACTGATAACCCAATTAATTAAACTGATGAACAAGGCTGATGGTGCTGCTGGCACTCCCTAAGCCAGTTAGACTGCTTGACTGAATCCGATGGCACTTGATTGAATTCCTGGACTGGCCATGGCTCTTGGGTGCATACGAAAAAAGTCCACAATTCATATTTTCTGCAATTTTTCCGCAATTCATATTTTCCTCTCCATCTCCGATGACTAAACAAGTGCTTGTTATTGATGATGAACCAGACATGCGAGAAATTGCGCGCATTGGCCTGGAGGTTTGTAATGGCTGGCAGGTGTTGTTGGCGGCTTCCGGTGCTGAAGGAATTGCCATGGCTGCGGCCCAACAACCTGACGCAATTTTGTTGGATGTGATGATGCCACAAATGGATGGCACGGCGACCTTGGAAGCATTGCAAAAAAATCCCTCCACCAGTCATATTCCTGTCATTTTATTGACCGCCAAGGTGCAAGCGGCCGATCGCCAACGCTATGCCCATTTGAAGGCGGCCGCAGTGGTTACCAAGCCATTTGATCCCTTGGTGTTGGGAGATTCCATTTGTCAGATTTTGGGCTGGTCTTCCTAATAATTTCTAATACAGCCTTTACCTAAAATAATCGGCACGTCATATCGCAAATGCCATGAATCAACGGTTCGGTGGGCAGTGCCCACCCTACGGGCAACTACGGGCGACTGTACTTAGTAATTCAGGTAAGGGCTGCAATCCGGTTGAAATAATCAGGATCTAATTGGATCCAGCGGCTCGATTTCTAATTCAAAGGTCATATGAGCCGAGGCCGATCGCCCGCGAAACGTGCCCGGCATGGGGGCCGTGTTTTGAGGAAAAGCGCTGGCAGCCAGGGGAATATGCCGATCGGCCGTGACCAGCCCTTGGGTGGGGTCATAGCCTCGCCACCCGGCCCCCGGCAAAAAGACTTCAACCCAGGCGTGCAGGTGCTTTTCGGGCAATTTGGGGTCACCCGCCTCATAGCCGCTGACAAACCGCACCGCCAAGCCCACCACCCGGCAAACCTCCATAAACAACACCGACAAATCACGACAGGAGCCGGTTTTGCGCCGCCAAGTCATGCCCGGTGGCATTGGGTCACCGGTTTCTCGCTGCTGATAGCAACAGTGGTTATAGACCGTTTGGTTCAAGTCGCCCAAAAAGTCCAGGGTGTTGCCATGGTTTTTGTAAAGCAACCCTTGGGCCAGCTCCCAAATGGCGGGATCGAGTCGATCGCTCCCCAACCGTTGATCGCTCAGGTAAGGTCGCACCTGGGCCAGCGTTGAGGCGGGATAGTCAAAGGGGAGCGACAGGGCCCAAGGTTCCAGCAAAAAGTTAAACGGGTTCGATCGCAGGGTTTCCACAATGCTGGTGGCCTTCACATGCAAGGACTCCACCAGATCTCGGTTAAACCAACTTTGAATGACCGTGTTGCCTTCCAGGTCAAAAATATCGGCTAAACCCAGGGGGTGCGGTGACACCTGAAGCTGAAAATCGTGCAAGACCTGGGATCCATCGCAGCGGGGCCGCAATCGCAGGGTATGGGGGCCAAGTTCGACGGGTTGGCTATAGGTGTAATGAATTGCGTGATGGATGCGATAGCGCATGGCCCGGCCTAACGAACGATGGGGATTCCATGGCCATTTTAAGGAAGTCGCCCTTGGAAGTGGGTTTTCCGAGGCGGCTTACGATCGCGCCGATCGCCCCCGACGTTTGGCCGGGCGACTTCGGGGCGATCGCGCAGTGGGTTCACCCCTGGCCGCCGAGGCTGGCTGGGAAGATTGGGCGATCGCCCGCAGGCTGGCTAGTTCCGTTGCGGTCAGGAAGCGCCACTGGCCCGGCTCCAACCCCGCCAAGGTGAGCGACCCGATCGCCACTCGCACCAAGCGCAAGGTGGGATGGCCCACGGCCGCCGTCATCCGTCGCACCTGGCGATTGCGGCCCTCGGTGAGGGTTAACTCTAACCAGGCGGTGGGCACGGATTTCCGAAACCGAATGGGCGGATCGCGAGGCGGCAGGGTTGGCTCCTCGGGCAACAGACGCACCTGAGCGGGGCGGGTTCGGTAGTCTTGAATGGTCACGCCCCGTTGCAGTTGGGCGATCGCCTGATCCGGGGGAATCTGTTCCACCTGGGCCCAGTAGGTGCGGGGATGGCCCCAGCGGGGATCACTTAACCGGTGTTGCAGCGGCCCATCATCTGACAGCAGCATTAACCCTTCGCTGTCCCAATCCAACCGCCCGATCGGGTAGATCTCCGGCACATCAATAAAGTCCTTCAGGGTGGCCTTGCCCTCGGAGGGGCTAAATTGGCTCATCACCTGAAAGGGCTTATAAAACAGGACGTAGCGGGCCATGGTCGGGCGGAAAAAAGGGGCAAGGGGCAGTGGGGTGTTGCAGTGCGGTGTTGCAGTGCGGTGTTTTAGTATTGGCTGCCCGATCTCCGGTGGTGAACCGCCGTGACTCCTGTGGTGTCGAGCACTTTGCCGCTGTTGGCAGTGGCATAAACCACCCAGTGATCGCCACATTCCATGCGACTGCGCACGGTGCATTCCAGAAACGCCAGGGCATCGGTCAACACCGGGCAACCATTGCTGGCGGTTTCTACTTGTAATCCCTCGAACCGATCGGCCCCTGGCGGGAAGTTTTTCATGAAGTGCCGCCGCAGTTGTTTGCCTTCCGCCAACACGTTCAGGACAAACTGCGAACCCTCATGCATCAGGGACTCGATCGCCCGTTCCTTAGCCACGGCGATCGTCACCCCCGGCGGCTTGAAGGTGGCTTGGGAGACCCAGGAGGCCAGCATGGCGGTTTGCACATCATCCTGGCTGGCGGTGACCACGCACAGGGAACCCACCACGCGCCCAACGGCCTGGGCCGTGCGATCGGCCGTACCGGCGGCCGGTTTGGGAGCGCGGCGCTTGTTGGCCCGTTGCAGGGCCTGGGCAAAGTCCGTGCCCGCCTCTTCGCACTGTTGCAAGACCGCTTGGGTAGGGGCAAATTTGACCCGGATCGTGGGCATGGCAAATTGGTAGCCCCCGTCCTGGAGTTTGCTTTCCAACAGGTCGATCGCCTCGCCGCTCCAACCAAAGGAACCGAACACCCCAGCGGGTTTGCTCTTGTCAGCGCTGTTCAGAACAATGCCCAGGGCCGTTTGGATTTGGGTGGGAGCATGGCCGCCCAAGGTGGGGGAGCCGATGATGAAACCGGCGCATTTCTCGATCGCCCCTTTAATTTCCTCGGGATCCAAATATTCGCAGTTGATCGACTCCACCGCCACGCCGGCCTTGGTGATGCCTCGGGCAATGCTTTGGGCAACGGCGGCCGTGTTGCCATAGGCCGAGGCAAAAATCAGGGCCACGGAAAGTTCCTTTTCTGTCTGCTGTTGCGTCCAGTGGCGATAGGCGTGGCGCAGTTCCGCAAAGCCATAGCGCACGATCGGCCCGTGGCCCGGCGCGTAGGTGGCGGCGGGCAGGTCGTCTAATTTATCAAGGGCGGTGCTGACCTGTTTGGACTGGGAAGCGTGCAGGCAGTCGTAATAAAACCGCCGATCGTCCTCGTAAATCTGCCAACCCTCATCAAAAATCTGATCGCCGCAAACATGGGCCCCGTAAAGCTTGTCGGTGAAGGCAATTTGGCTGGCGGGGTCGTAGGTAACCATGCCATCGGGCCAACGGGGAGTCGGAATCGGGATGAATTTCAGCAGGTGACCTTGGCCCAGGTCAAGGGTTTCTTCGCCACGCACCACCTCGATCACCAAGTCCCGATCGGGAAAGAGCGATCGCAGGGTGATGGCCGCCGGGTTGGAGCAAATGAAGCGGGGGGGCTGGCTGGCTTCCAGGAGTCTTTCAATGGTGGCGGCCCGGTTGGCGTTCAGGTGGCCCAAAATAACGTAGTCGATCGCCCGATCGCCCAACCGCTGCGCCAATTTGTTCAAAAATACATCGGTGAAGGTTTGCCCCGGCGGGTCAATCAGGGCCACCTGATCGCCTTGGATCAGATAGGCATTGGCGGTAGTGCCTTTTTTGAGGGAATATTCAATCTCAAATTTCAGGCGTTCCCAGGTGCGCGATCGCAACACGGTGGTGCCAGGGCCAATCGGCATCACTTGCACGTCGCGGGGTTTGGCCGTTGGGGGGGTTGCTGTGGCGATCGTCATTGCTGTGGCTCCGTGGTTCAAGCCTGATCCCTATAGTTGCCATCCTAGCGGGATCGTGGGCGCAATCAACGGGCGATCGCTTTGCAAAATGTAATCGGCTGGTTAATCAAATCTGAGAGGGGAGCTGAACAGAGCCTTGAAGTCTTGGCACAGCACCCCTGGTTTTGGGCGCAAGGGGCTGAAGCCCCTTGTCTTTGTGGATTGGGAGGGATCGGGAGGGATCTCGGGAGGGATCGGGAGGGATCTCGGGAGGATCGCCGGTTCTAGCCCATGCCCAGCAATTTTTTAATCAGGCCGACCTTTTGGGCATAGGGGGCATAGCGCCAATCTAAATCGAGCCAAGTGGCCTTTTTCAAAACGCTGCGATGGTGCGAGAAGGTGTCAAAGCTGGCCTTGCCGTGATAGCTGCCGATGCCGCTGTCGCCCACCCCGCCAAAGGGCAGCGACGGACAACCCACATGCATCACCGTTTCATTGATGCAAGCGCCGCCGGAACTGGTGCGATCGAGCAAGTAGCGTTGGGTTTGGGTATTTTCCGAAAACACATACAGCGCCAGGGGTTTGGGGCGACTGTTCACTTGGGCGATCGCCTGATCCAGTTGGTCGTAGGGCAACATCGGCAGAATGGGCCCAAAGATTTCATCGGCCATCACGGGGCTGTCCCAATCCACATCGGTGAGGATGGTGGGGGCAATGTAGCGATCGGCCCGGTTGTGTTGGCCGCCCAAGAACGGTTTCCCAGACTCCAGCAACGCAGCCAGGCGATCGAACTGGCGATCGTTAATAATTCGCCCGAAATCCCCACTCTGGGCCGGATCGGTTCCATAAAATGCCGTGACCGCCCCGCGCAATTGGGCCAGCAACTCCGGCATCACCGCTCGATCGACCAAAAGATAATCCGGTGCGATACAAGTTTGGCCAGCGTTGAGGAATTTGCCCCAAGCGATCCGCTTCGCCGCGATCGCCAGATTGGCATCCGCCGTCACAAAGCAAGGACTCTTACCCCCCAACTCCAGGGTGACCGGCGTGAGGTGCTGGGCCGCCGCTGCCATCACAATGCGCCCAATGGCCGTCCCACCCGTGAAGAAAATATGGTCAAACTTGTTGGCCAACAGGGCTTGGCTGGTGGCAGCATCCCCTTCAAACACCGCCACAAAAGCCGGGTCAAAGGTTTCCCGAATCAGGGTTGCCACCACTGCCGCCGTGGCCGGAGCCACTTCCGAGGGTTTCACGATCGCGCAATTTCCCGCCGCGATCGCCCCCACCAACGGTGAAATCGCCAAAGAAAAGGGATAGTTCCAGGGGCCAATAATCAACGCCACCCCCAGGGGTTGCGGTTCAATCCAAGCGGAACCCGGCCATTGATCGATCGACAACTTGGCCTTTTGGGGCTTGGCCCATTGGGTCAAATTTTTCAGGGCCCCGTCAACTTCCGCGATCGAAGCCAATTCAAAATAGGCCTCATATTCCGGTCGGCCCAAGTCCTGTTGTACCGCCGCCACGATCGCGTCCTGTTTGGCCTGAATCGCTTGGCGCAGCTTGGTTAATTGGTCGCGCCGAAATTCCAAATCGCGGGTGCGACCGGTGGCAAAAAACTGTCGTTGGCGATCGAGGGTTTCCCGAATTTGGGTCTCAAGATCCCAATGAGCCGAATTGGTCGGTTGCGTGGCGATCACCATAACTGTTGATTAACCCTTGAATTAACCCTCGAATGACTCGAAAGGGAGTTGTCCCGCAAGTGTGCGCTAATCACTAATCTACTGAAAAATTCCGATTCCAGCTTCGGAACGGTAACTAGGATCTAGCATCCGTTCAGTCAAGCTCAATGGGCACTGGAAGGCTGTTTTTTCAACCGATCTGACCCAGGCAAGGAGATCAAGCACCTTGTCTTCGATCGCGCGATGATGGAATTAGGCGCTTGGACAGATGCTCACCAGCATTAGCCAGCCTTAGGCCGAGGTGGGCAAATCTTGCACAAAATCGAGGGTGAAAGCCTTGCGATAATCAAGTGTTTTGGGATAGACCCCATACTCAACCATGTTTTCAAAAAATTCCTGCCAGCGGGCTTCGGTCATGTAGCCAATGCCATTAGTAATTGCATCGCCCGAAAGCACAATGCCATATTCCTTGAGCTTCCCGAGACCATAGGTCAAGCGATCGTCTGTCATCTCCGGATAGTCTTTTTTAATCAAGGCATTGCCAGGCGCTGGATCGGCTAAATAGCTATACCAACCTTTGGCAGAAGCCTGCACAAAACGTTTCACCACATCGGGCTTTTCGGCAATCATTTGGGATGTGGTGTCGATGGTGGTGGCGTAGGGTTTATAACCCACATCAGCTAGCAGGAAAACGCTGGGTTTGAAGCCACCTTCTTTCTCAATGGTGTAGGGTTCTGAGGTGACAAATCCCTGCTGGGCAGAAGTTTTATCAGCCAAAAAGGGGGCGGGATTAAAGTTATAAACTCGGCGCTGACTATCCGTAAATCCGTATTTTTTAGCCAACAGTCCCCAAAAATCTGAAACGGCTTGGGGCGTGACAAACAGGGGCTTGCCCTTCAGTTCCGACAAATCTTTTACACCGGGATGAGCCACAATGCAGCGGGGATCCTTTTGGAAATAGGCGGCGACGGTGATTTTGGGAACGCCTTCCGCGACGGCATTCAGGGCGATCGTGCTGTTGCTCATGGCAAAGTCCACCACTTTCCCAAACAGCAGTTGTGTGCCCGTGGCCGCCTGGGGGCCGCCCATCCGAATTTTTACATCCAAGCCATATTCCTGATAAATGCCGGTGGCCAGGGCTTGGTAAAAGCCGCCATGTTCCGCTTGGGCAACCCAGTCTGTGGCGAGGGTGACCCGATCGAGGCCCTTTTCGCCGGTTGGGCTGGGTTCGCTGCTGGTGTTGTTGCCACAGGCGGTGACCAAGCCGGAACCGAGGGCGATTGCCCCGTATTGCAGCAACCGACGACGGGTGAAGGCGGAATCGTTCAACGGAGACATAGGGTTAATTATCGGGAAAATTGAGGATTTTGAGTTCAACGGCTCGATCGGTCAGCCCTGATTAGCCCTGCCCCTTGAATTCTAAACTTCCCATGCCTTGCGCCGTCATTTTCAAGCTTCGTTGCCAAACTTCGTTTCTCAGCCGCGTTTCTAGGTCTTATCGCTGAATCTGCGCTCAATCTGTGGGATGCCAGCAATTTCTAAATCGGTTTCTAAATTAGCGGGATCGCAGCAAGCCCACGCTTGCTTTCGATGGCAGCGTGGGCTTTTGGATTTTGGAATTCGTTTTGCGATTTCGGGCCGGTTGGGTGCGGCTCCTGGCTGTCCAGAGCGAGACCTTCGCCAGACTCTTCGCCAGATTGGGGGTAACCGATCGCCTAGCTGGTGAGGCTGCGGCGGCGGGATTGGGCTTCGTAGCTGGAGCCAATGTCGGTGCGAACGCGACTCAGTTCCCAGCCTCGTTCCAGGCGATCGCGATAGGTATCCAGGCCTTCTTCGTCGGCCGCGCGATCGAGCACTTCTCGATAGATGCGGTGAATCGCCACCTGCGCTTCGGCACTGTTGGCAATGGCCCAGCGCACTTTGCGCACTGACCAACCCTGTTCCAGCGCCCGAGCGTAGGTGCGCAGCCCGGCCAAATCTGCCGGACGACCCAGAACGGATTGATAGAGGCGATCGACCTCGGCCGCATGGCCAGGATCGATGCCCGTTGCCAACAGCGACTCATCCCAAGCGCCGGCCACACTCACGTACTGCGCGCCGGACTCCAGGCAGAGGGACTGTTGGCGATCGCCCACGCAAAGGCTGCTGGCCTGGCTGGGCAGGGCGATCGCGCTGGCGGCGAGGGTGGTGGCCAGCACGGTACTGAGCGATCGGCGGGGCGATCGGCTCGGGAGCATTTGGAGCATCTCGTTGAGCTTCAGCATCAGATGCCAACCTAGGTTGCAAAGTCGGGTAGCAACGGTAAAGTTGTCTCCCCATTCTAAGGGGAAAGTTCCAAACCTCAAAAGGGATCCGGCACTTGTTCATGAAACTTTCACAGAAAACTTTCACAGAGGTTGAATGGCGGAAATTGGATTGCCCAAAGACTCCGCAACGAAAACCCGACTTGAGCTAGGTGGGGGAAGGGGCGTGGGCGCAAGAGGACCCGCGCTAAATCTGGGCGCCAGGTCAAAAGACTTAGAGAAAACCCTAGAGAAAAAACTGAGGGCAAAAACTTAGAGAAAAACGGCCAGTTTTGAACCTTCAGCGGTTTTTTGCACTTCAATGCGGGCGGTGAACGCCTCCTTGAGTTGGGGAATGTGGGTGACCGTGAGGATGCAACCAAAATCTGGAGCGATCGCATTAATGGCTGCCACCAGTCGATCGCGCCCCGCATCATCCTGGGTGCCAAATCCTTCATCAATGATCAGGAGTTGCAACGCCGTTCCCGATCGCTGGGCTAACAGTCGCGACAGGGCAAGCCGAATTGCAAAATTAATCCGAAAAGATTCGCCCCCAGAATAGGTTTCATAGGGACGAGTGCCTTGAGCATCGGCAATTTGAATCTCTAGGGTTTCGATGGTGGCGCTAGCTAAATCGGTTGCCTTCTGTCGCTTAGTTGCAGTTTTTTTGAGGCGTTGAGTCACAAAATTAATGTGCAGTTGGTTGGCACTTAATTGGGACAAAATTCGATTGGCTTCCGCTTCCAGTTGAGGCAAAAGGGTTTCGATCGCCAAGGCTTGAATTCCGTTTTTGCCAAAGGCCTTGGCTAACTCATCGTAAACGCGCTGTTGATGATGTTTTTGCTGAAGCTGTTGTCGATCGCGCCCGATTTGCTCCGCCAGTTGTTGCAAAAATTCCTGCTGTTGAGAAAGTTGGGCTTGCTTGGCCACCGTTGATTCGATCGCCCGTTGCAGATCATTGAGTTGTGCATCGAGCTGTTGTAAATCCTGGCTCGGATCCGGTTGGTTAGCCAGTTGCGATTGCACCTCTGTCCACTGTTTTGCGAGTTGATTTTGGGTTTCGGTTTGGCTCTGTTGGGCTTGGGCGAGCTGACGTTGCCGATCGAGCAGTTGGGGCGCTTCCTGTTGGCATTGACGCAGGGTTTCTGCTCGGGCTAACCACCCCTGAGCCGATCGCAATTTTGCCCGTACTTGTTCATGGTGATCGGGTTGATAATTTAGCGCCGTCAGTTGTTGGTTAATTAGGGCTAATTGAGCGGTTAATGAGGTGGGTTCGGCCGGGTCTAAGTGACTGGTTAAGGTTTTTTGAAGTCGATCGCGCTCTGCCAACAAATCCGGTCGGCGCTGTTGCAATTGCTCTAGTTTGCGTTGGGCTTGGTTCAGCTCATGTTGCTTCAGTTCCACCCATCGCCAGCGATCGACCTCGGCCCGCGCCAAAGCCAGGTTTCGATCGTCAAAATTCAAGGCCGTTAGGCGATCGTCCAACTCAGCTAGTTCATGCCGCAAATCTGGGAGCGATCGCCCCAATTCTGGTAACGGTTCGGGGACTGATCCGCCCCGATCAAACCAATCCAAAGTTGCTGTGAGCTGAGCGATTGTGGCCTCCTGAGCCGCCAAAGAAATTTGCTCTTGCTCCAGGGTTTGCAGTTGTTCTTGCAGCTTGCCCCGTTCCTCAATCAAACTATTCAGGGGCTGCAATTCCTGTTTGAGGTCTCGATATTCCTGGCGCAAAATCTGAATTTCGCGTTCTGTCAAAGCCAACTGCTCTTGAAGCACCCACAGGCGATCGCGCAGTTCCGTTTCTTCGAGTTTTTGCTTGGCTTGCACTCGCTCCAGATGATGTTGATCCAAGGGTTGGTCGCACAGGGGACAAGCACCGTAGTCCTCTAAAATTTCGTGAATTTCCTGGTTCTGACTCTTCTGAATCGCTGGTTGCTCCGCCAATAGGGTCATTTTTTCAGTCAGTTTTGCAAGCTGATTTTCTAAATCCAACCGCATTCCTGTTAAGCGATCAATAAACCCTTTTCGTTCAGTGCCTTTCTCTTGCACCCGATCTTGATAAACTTTGCGATTTTCAAGGGCTTGAATTCGCTGATCAATCTGTTCCCATTGCTGAATGAGTTGGGGACGACGCGCCACGGAAGCCATCGCTCGTTGCTGCAAATTTTGCAATTCCTCCAAGCGAGCTACCAAGCGAGATCGCACCCGATCGCCCTCTTGGATAAGCTGTTGCCGCCGTTGCACCAAGGGAGCCGCCTGGGTTTGCATTTGCTCCAATTGGTTTAAATGGTGGCGTGCAGTTTGCCACTGAGTGGCCGCCGACTCCACCTCCGATCGCTGATTCAGAATGCTGTGTAATTCCTGTTCCTGTTGTGCCAAATCTTGCAAGCGACTATGCAATGTGCGCTGCTCATTTTCCAATCGGTTCACTTCCCGATCGAGCGATTGTTGTTGCCGGTTTCGCTCCGTTGTCCATTGATGATATTGCTGGGATTTTTGACCCAAAATTTCATCTTCTCGTTGCCATTGCTGAAGCTGCTGAATTCCCGCTTCAATTTCCGTTTGGGCGGCCAGGGTGCGATCGATTTCTGCTTGTCGCTGGGCCAGCCGTTGGCCTTCCTGGGCTAACCGTTCCAGCTCCTGGTGAACGGTTTGTTGCTGCTGCTGAATCCATTGCAATTGTTGTTGCTGGGTTTGGCGTTGCACTGCAATCGATCGCAGTTGCTCCAGTCGGGTTTCTGCCTTTTGCCGATCGCCCCGTAACATCTTGAGCTGCTGCTCAACGGTGGCTAATTCTTGGGCCAAACTCGTTCGATCGGCTAGCTTTTGCTCCTGCGATTGAATCGACTCCTCCAGTTGCTTGGCTTCACCCTTCAGCAGCTTGGAGCGTTCCCTCGCCTGTTCTGCCAAATCATCGTATTGCCCCAGCTTCAACAAATCCGCCAAAATATCCTTGCGATCGGCCGGTGTTTTCAACATGAATTCATCGGCTCGTCCCTGACGCAAATAGGCGGAATTAACAAAAGTGTCATAGTCCAGCCGCAAGCGCTGCAAAATAGCGGCTTGGGTCGCCCTTGACCCCCGTTCCGTCAGGCTGCGAAAGGCCCATTGATCGGGATCGCCCTCATCGATCGCCATCTGAAATTCCAAAGCAGTGGTTTGGCCCAATCGGCGTGTTCGAATCACCCGATAAACCTCATGCCCAAACCGAAAGGTAAAGTTAACGGTTGCTTCCGTTTCGCCTGCGAAGATCACATCATCTTCAGTGGAAGCGCGACTTTTACCCCAAATTGCCCAAGCCATGGCTTCCAGTAGTGATGACTTCCCTGCACCATTGGCTCCACAAATGCAAGCCGTTTGTAGCCCCCCAAAGTGTAGGGTTGCTTCTCGATAACTAAGGAAATTTTTGAGGATGAGCTGTTCGGGGATCACGGTTAACCTCTGCCCTGCCTCTCCCAACCCACTGCCGATGAATGAGCTGGATTAATCTTGCTGAATGAGTTACTTTTCAGGCTCATTTTGACATTTTTGGTACGTCTTTTGGGTGCTCATTCAAAAACAGGCTATAACCAGAAACGGCAGCCCCCACATGGGGGGCGATCGCCCAAGCCCTGGCTACGGTGCGACCCGGGCAACGATCCAGCCTCCTCCAATGCCTACCCTTCTCAACCACTGATCGTCTATTTTTTAGGCTCTCTGAACCATGGCAAAAATTGGTTATTTGGTTAACCGCCGCAGCGGCAAAAAAATTCGGGTTGGCGCTTGTGTCAAATCCACGAGCAAGCCACCGAGATTTAGTCTGTTTCAGTCAAAGCTTGGTGCTGATCAGTTGCCCAGCCGCGTTGATTTGCGTCAATACATGACCCCCGTTGAAGATCAATCCACCGTGGGCAGTTGCACCGCCAACGCGATCGCCGGAGCCTATGAATATTTAGCGCAGCGAGCCCACGGAGAAGCGGGCGATATCAGCCGTCTGTTTATTTACTACAACACGCGGCGCGCGGAAGGAACCGTGGGCGACGGTGGCAGTTCCATCAGCGGCAGCATCCAAGTGCTCGAAGAAGTTGGCGCTTGCACCGAAGAAACCTGGCCCTATGTTCCTGAAGACTTTGACACGGAACCTTCCCCCGAAGCTTACGAGGAAGCACAGAACTTTTTGGTGGATGAAGCCCGTGAAATTCCCATTGATTTAGCAGCCATGAAAGGCTGTTTAGCAGAGGGTTATCCCTTTGCCTTTGGCTTGATTCTCTACGATTCTTTTAATCAAGCGGGAAAAGGCGGCCGCGTTCCGTTGCCCAGCCGCAATGAGCAAATTCGCGAAACCCACGGGGCCCACGCCATGCTCTGTGTGGGTTATTCCGATCGCAATGAAGCCTTTATTGTACGCAATTCTTGGGGATCGGATTGGGGTGATCAAGGCTATTGCTATATCCCCTATGACTACATGACCAACACGGATTTGTGTTTCGATTGCTGGGCAATTCAACAAGTTTCGGATCTAGATTTTTCGGCTGGTATTGACAGCGAAGATGACGAAGAATTTGCCAGTGACTACAACTCTGAGGACGATGAGAGTGATTATGATTACTCAGAGGAAGAGGACGAAGAAATCAGCGTCTCAGTAGACTACGACGGCGAGGAAAGCGACGAGGAAGAAGAGGAAGGCGACGAGGAAGAAGAATACGACGAAGAAGATTACGAAGATTCAGAAGAAGAGGAAGAGGAGGAATATGATGATGAAGAAGTAGAAGAGGATTACGAGGAAGAAGAGGAAGATTACGAGGAAGAAGAAGAGGAATATGATGAAGAGGAGGAAGAAGAAGAGTAAGTTGCTGATTGGGCATTCGCTCGATCGAACCTTTGGCTTTTCTCGGTTCTCCAGTAATTAATCAACACATCGGCTGATCGAGGATTGACCGATCGGCTGATCGACCATCTCGGGCAGGGGGCTTCAGCCCCTTGTCTGAAGCAATTTCAAGGCTTTTGGTCATGGGCTTTGCCACAGCCATTGGCCAGCCTCAATGTTGCAAAAGTTGGCGGGGACTCATGCAGGGTGATCGGGTCACGCGACACTAAGGGATGGTTCTTGTTCCCAGCGCCATGCAATCCACCGAGTTTTTGCCCCAACCCGCCCCCAGCACCGCGCCCGAAACCGCCCAGGCGACCCAAAATCGCAAGGCTGACCACCTGCGAGCCTGCTTGCAAGACGATGTGCAGTTCCGGCAGGTGAGCAGCGGCTTGGATCGCTACCGATTTGAGCATTGCTGTTTGCCGGAACTGGATCGATCGACCATTGATCCCAGTACTCAATTTTTGGGCAAACCGCTGCGGGCCCCGTTGCTCATTTCCTCCATGACGGGTGGCACAGACCAGGCAGAACAAATCAATATGCGGTTGGCAGCGGCAGCCCAGCGCTGGGGCTTGGCCATGGGCGTTGGTTCGCAGCGGGTGGCGGTGGAGCGGCCGGAAGTGCGCCGAACCTTTGCGGTGCGATCAGTCGCTCCAGACATTCCGTTGTTTGCCAACCTGGGGGCGGTGCAGCTTAACTATCGCTATGGTTTGGCTGAGTGCCAGTCTTTGGTGGATTGGTTGGCAGCAGATGCGTTGATTTTGCATCTGAACCCCTTGCAGGAGGCGGTGCAAACCAAGGGCGATCGTAACTTTGCTGGGTTGCTCGATCGAATTGCAGACCTTTGTGCCCAACTGCCCGTGCCTGTGATTGCCAAGGAGGTGGGCAACGGCATTTCACGCGCTATGGCTGAAAAGTTGCTGGCGGCCGGTGTCCAGGCGATCGACGTGGCCGGAGCGGGGGGCACGTCTTGGGCCAAGGTGGAGAGTGTACGGGCTTTGGATCCTAAGCAACGTCGCTTGGGCGAAACCTTTGGTGATTGGGGCATCCCCACGGCTGAATGTATCACTGCAATTCGCCAGGTGGCTCCAACGATTCCGCTAATTGCGTCCGGTGGTCTGCGCAATGGTTTGGATGCGGCTAAGGCGATCGCCCTCGGGGCAAATTTGGCGGGGTTCGCCATGCCCTTTTTACATGCGGCCAACGAGTCCGACAGTGCTTTGGATTTTCTGTGTGATGTGTTGATTGCGGAATTGGAAACCGCCATGTTTTGCACCGGCAATCGCACGATCGAAGATCTACAAACCCGCGGCCGACTGCAACTTCAGTAGGCGACTGTGCCTGATGGCAATCGCTTCTTGGGCGCTGAAGGGATGATCCCTTCAGCGATTCCTCAAGATGGGGTCAAATTGGATCGCTGCTTGAGCCAGACTTTAAAATAGTAGAACTTTGAGTGATCACAATCACAATCAAAATGTAATTTGCAGTTTCCCGAGTTAGGGACGCATCCCGCTTTCCTAGGGCTAGGGATTAAGATCAAGACAGCAAGATAAAGATAGAATAAGTATAAGCTTCTGACGATTCATTGTAACCACTTCATCAGTGGCTTTTCTTTGCTTTTTTGCCCTTCAAGAATGCGCCTCAAAAGGTGGCATTGCTTTTTGCGTGGCTTTTTTCATGATTTTTTCAGGGCTGTTTGGATGGCTGCTGGGATGCCCTTGATGGGTGAGTCCTGAATTCCTGGTGTTGAGTAGTTTGGCAAACGTTGCTCAACACGATCGCCCGGAAGCCACGACCAATACCCTGTTCAAAATCACTGCCCGATCGTTGCTCTGGTGACCCAATGGGGAATGGCGATCCGGCTCGAAATCAAGCTTCTTTCGCTCAATCTCCTCTCTAACGTTAGGTTCATGACCAATTCCCAGGCAATTGCAGCCAATTCAGAACCCATTCGACGATTAGCGACGGGCAAGGCAGAATCGCCAGCCCGGCCGTTTGATCCCGGATCGTTTCTAGTTTTGGTGGTTGATGATGTCAGCCAAAATGTGCGCCTGTCGATCGAAATGCTAGATCAGGCGGGCTATGAAACCACATTTGCCATGACGGGAGCCGAAGCGTTGATGAGGGTGCGATCGGCCCAACCGGATTTGATTTTGCTGGATTTGATGATGCCGGGAATGAGCGGTTTGCAACTGTGCGATCGCCTGAAAGAAGATCCGATTCTGCGGGATATTCCCGTGTTGTTTGTCACGGCCAGCAACGAAGAAACCCACATGCTCGAAGCCTTTCAGCTTGGCGCTGTGGACTACATCACCAAGCCCTTTCGATCGGCGGAACTCCTGGCCCGGGTACGGGTGCATTTGGAACTCAAGCAAGCACGCGATCGCCTTAGTCAGGCCCTGAATGCCCTGCAACGAACCCACGCCCAACTGCAAAGCGCCTACACCGAATTGGGCCGCTTGGCCACCACCGACCCCCTGACCGGTTTGGCCAATCGACGGCATTGGATGACCCTGGCCAAAAAAGAATTTCAGCGCAGTTGTCGCTACCAACATCCCCTTTCGGTGTTGATGTTGGATTTGGATCACTTCAAGGCCGTGAACGATACCTATGGCCATGCCGTGGGCGATTTGGCCTTGGCCACGGCCACCCAAGCCGCCAGCAGCATTCTGCGAACTCAGGATTGTCTGGGGCGCTATGGGGGTGAGGAATTTGTGATGCTGTTGCCGGAGACCGATGCGGCGGCCGCTGCAATCGTGGCGGAACGGATTCGCAAGGCGATCGCCGATCCGACCATCACCAGTTTGCCCAGCGCCCCGGGCTTAACCCTCACGGTCAGCATTGGCGGCACAAGTTGCCAGTCCACCGACACCTCGATCGAGGCGGCCTTGAACCGGGCCGATCGGGCCCTCTACCAAGCCAAAAACCGGGGGCGCAATCGAGTGATGATGGTGCTGTAGCGGCCCGATTGTTTACGGTTGATTAACCTTCGGCAAGGGCCCACTGCTGGCCGAGGTGCGATAAACTGTTACGAAATGTAAAACTCAAAACGTAACAATTCAGGAACAAACCATGACTCAACCACAACCGACCACCACCCCCAACCTCGAAGAACCCAAATTTGGCTTCAATGACTATGCCGAGCGCCTGAATGGCCGCGCCGCCATGGTGGGTTTCCTGCTGGCTTTGGCGATCGAGGCGGTGACGGGTCAAGGGCTGTTGGCTTGGTTGGGCCTGCTGTAGGGGCCTGCTGTTGTCCGTTGCTTGGCAACCTGCTGCAACTGGTTGAGCTTGTTGAGCGGGATTTGCCAAGCCTCATCCTTTGCAAAATGCTTTGTGAAATTAAGGGCGCAGCCCCTGCCCGATCGCTTGGCCCAAGAGGCGGGTGGGTGTGGCTGCGTCCCTTCCGTGGGCTGCGCATGAGTCGATTCCACAACTGTAGACTCCACAGCCGCAAATGTGGAAGGTTGTTGAAGGTCTTTTTTGAAGGTCTATTGATAGCAGCAGAAAAAATTTCTAGCAGCAGAAAGGTTTATACAATCAGAATTAGGGGCGACATGGCTAGGAATTGGCCATCGTTTGGGGATCACCCTTGGGATCAAAACCGCTGAGGACTAAACCGATGGGTAAGCGTTGGCCGCGGCTATTGCAGCAACGATATCGACGAGAGCCGATCGCCGCCTTCGTGCTAACCATGGGCCTGGTGCAGGTAACGATCGGGGGAGCGGATAGCGATGCAGGTTTGGCCGCTTTGGGGCTAATCTTTTTGGGCACGGCCGCCGCTCTCTATTGGCTGAAATATTCCGCGCGTGTGATTGACGCGGCCCGATCGCCCCGCATGACCTACCGCAGTTCCTCCGCCAGTCGCTTGCCCGTTTTGCCCGCCGCCCCCCGGCTAACCTCGGTTTACGGAGACCCGGTTTACACAGATCGATCGCGATCGCCCCTGCCGCCCTTGCGCCTCCGCGATCGCCCCAATTCCGCCGATTAGCCCTTGTCGCCAGCCTCCGCGATCCCCCAGCCCTCTTGCCAGGGCGAATCCAGAACTCTGAGCGAATCATCGTCCCGATCGAGCCGCATTGCATGAGCGATCTTTGCACCATCAGCCGTCGTGTCCAGTTTTCCGCAAGCTACCGTTACTGGTTGCCGGAACTGACGGAGGCGGAAAATCATCGGCGGTTCGGGATCGCCGCTCGATCGCCCGGCAGCACCTTCACGCTTTGGGTGCAAGTCCAAGGGCCGATCGATCCCTTTGGCATGGTGGCCAACCTATCCACCACCATCAAACGCGCCCTGCAACGGGAAGTGCTGGAACCCTTGCACGGAGCCAACCTCAACCAGGTTTGGCCAGAATTTGCCAACACCCTGCCCACCAGCGAGTGGCTGGCCCAGGTGCTGTGGCAGCGTTTGGGCCAATGTTGGCAGCGGCAGGGCTTGCAACTGCGGCAAGTGCAACTGTCGCCCGATCCCGGTTTAGTTGTGGAATATCGAGGGCAAGCTATGGAAGCTCATCTAACGGTTCATACCCACTTCAGCGCCGCCCATCGTTTGGCTCTGCCAACCCTGACCTTGGCTCAAAATAGCGAAATTTATGGCAAATGTTCCCGCCCCAGTGGCCATGGCCACAACTATCAATTGTGGGTGACGGTGCGTGGTCAAATTGACCCTAGAACAGGGATGGTTGTTGAACTCAACCGGCTCCACGATCTCATTGAAATGCAAGTGGTGGAGCAGCTTGATCACACCTTTTTGAATCAAGATATTGCCTACTTTCAAGACATTGTGCCCACGGCGGAAAATATTGCCGTTTATATTCGCGATCAACTGCTAGAGCCATTGCGAGAATTGGGAGTGCAGTTGGTCAAAATTCGGTTGGATGAAACCGAAAATAATTCCTGTGAAGTGTATGTGCAAACGGAGGCTCTGTGGGTCGATCGCCCCGTAACCAGCGCGATCGACCAAGGAAAACCGGCGGGCGTGGGTGCAAACTAGGGCAGTCCGTGCCAGCTATTCAAACCGCATTATTCAAACCGCACCGCCGTGCCACTGACCGCCACCATCAACATGCCACCGCCGTTGGACAGGCTAATGGTTTCATAATCAATATCAATGCCAATGATGCCGTTCGCTCCCAATTCCGTAGCGGCGGCTTTCATTTCATTCATTGCGATGTCTTTGGCCTTGCGCAGTTCTTTTTCGTAGGAACCCGATCGCCCGCCAATCACGTCTCGGATGCCAGCAAAAAAGTCCTTGAAAATGTTCGCCCCCAAGATCGCTTCTCCACTGACCACGCCGTAATAGGAGATGATGCGCTTGCCTTCGAGGCTGGAGGTTGTGGTTAGCAACATAATGTGATTGATTGCTCCATAAATGCTCTTTTGTTGTAGCAAGAGCAGCCTATGGAGCATCAAGGGCGGTTCACCCACCCTAGGCGATCGGTTTCACACCCTGTCATTTTAATTTCATATCTAAAGTTGAAAATTAATACTGGTTTCTCAAGGCAAGATTACAGAGGAGATGAGCGCAATAATAGCTATTGGTAGCTAGCTTTAAAGAGAGTTTTTAGAGCTAGTATGATTTGACTTATAAGCATCTATGAGAACTGAAGCAAAAGCACTAGCCAAAAATTCAGGTGGTAAACCACAAGCAATCCCAATATTGTGACATAAATACATCCATAGCCTATCTCTAGATTCAACTATTCTTCTCTTTTCTCCTTCTTCGTAGAACCGTATATAGTCTTGCATGATTACGGGCAAACCAAATCTATCAACATGTTCTCCCCAGAGGTCAATGTCATAAAACGGCACATATCTCCACACGCCATCAAATTCTAGGTTGACTTGAAATTCAGTAAAAGTTGTTGAAGTGTTCAAACATTCTTCTAAATAGAAACTTACAAGCGTAGCAACAAGTAGCCAAGTTGTTCCAATATTGAAAAATTTAAGGAGTACATTGCTCTCTTCATGATCTGACTCAACCCGATTAAAAATGTGCTTATAAACTACAGGAGAGCGAATTTCAGATAAGATATTTTGCATGAATTGAATCGGCTGTAGTGGAATGAAGATTTTTGCCCTTCCAAGACGATCAATTTCAATAGATAAAGAATTGAATGCTTCATATTCAATATTGGTTTGACGCAATATTATCGAAGTGGGAGTTGTACAAGCTGTATTTAATTCAAGGTGTCCTAAGATGATTGGCTTTTCAAAACTATCAAATAATGGAATTTTAATTGGCTTCTTACTAGCTGCAAGCAGATTTTCAAGCGTAGATTCAGAAAATAAAAATGAAAACTTAGGTGATCCCGTCGGATATGGAGCAATATAAATTTTCAACCAAGCATCCTTTTCTGCTTGACTAAAAGTACGCTCATCTCTTGAAAAATTTGTAAATTGCCTTGACACTTCCCTTCCACGCTCAAATAGTCTATCTAGAGTGTAGCGATCTGCCTCAGGTACAGGATCAGATGAATCATGGGTGCGTCTGTATATTCTTCCATCTTTTGTAACAAATGGAGTTTCCTGTTGATCGGGAATATAGACAATGAGTACTAAGTTACTATTACCCAAAGTAATAACTTTTGGAAATAAAATGGGAACCGGATTAATGTAATGCTTCACTAAGTCACGAATCACGGAAATCGGATCATGGCAAGACTCAGAAGTAAAGCCAGAAATTGCTGTTGCAACATTATGCTTATCAGTTTCTACGCCTACAATGTACCAGCCACCATAAGTATTCGCGAGTGACGCTAGGCTTCGGGCTATTTTGATTTTATCTTTTGGTATTTCCCTTTTGTACTCGATATAATAGCCTTCAGCAATTTGATTCGTGACCAAAATTTCCAAATCCACTTCTTGAATCGGCTCATTAATTGTTTTTTCAAAAGGATTGTAGATCATATAACAGTTTTACTTTGATGTTCAAGAGAAGTCCTATGTTAAATATAACATCAAAAATAAGACTTTTGTCCTCTAAAAATCAAGAAAATACACCTATTGTTAGGGCTAAACTTCAGGGCTACTTCAAATGAAGGTGTTGGTTTAAGATAAGGCGTTACGTTTAATATTTTGGTAGATTTTACAAAAACACTTGAAAGCTGTTAAAGCAACTCACGGGGTGATCGCACCCATCGACCGCTACGGGTGGTTGCAAATTTTGCTTGAATGGTCCGCAGATGTTGCACGGGGTCTCAACCACGCTGTTACAAAAATTGGGCGATTGCGCAGAATTTGTGGCGGGCGACAATTCGATTTTGCGGGAGTTGTTGTACCCCGATCAGCAGCCGATCGACCTGCGCTATAGCTTGGCCCATGCGATTTTGCCCGTGGGCGAAACCTCGCTGCCCCACTCCCTGACTACCTCAGAGGTCTACTACATCATGGCGGGGCGGGGAGAAATGCACATCGATGGCGAGGTGCAAATCATTGAGCCAGGGGATGCGGTTTATATTCCGCCCAACGCTAAACAATTCGTGCGCAGCCTGGGGCCCGAGCCGCTGACCTTCATCTTGGGGCATGGAAAATCAACTGTTTTCGTTGAATCCCAGGAAATGAAGACAGACCCTGACGACTTGTGCCAGTTGCAGGGGCGATCGGGAACAGGTGGGTTGCTATTTTTGGTAAAAATTACTATAAATAAATTGACCGGCCACCCGTCAACGGCCAGAGCGGTGTGACTGCCTCAAGATCCCTCCTGGCGATCGCCCGATCGATCGCTTCCCCAGTTATGTTGACCCTCACCACGCCCGACTTGGGGCCCGCAACCCTGGACGCTCAAGTGGGCAACAGCGCCCTGCTGACGGATCTGTATCAGTTGACGATGATCGCTTGCTATTGCGATCGGGCAGTGGAGCAACAAACCGCCAGTTTTGAGCTGTTTACGCGCCGGTTGCCCGATGGGTTTGGCTACTTGGTGGCCATGGGACTGGAACAGGCCCTGCAATACCTGGAGCAGTTTCAGGTCAGCGCGTCCCAACAGGCCCAACTGCGGGCCACGGGGCTGTTTGACCATGCGCCCGATCGATTTTGGGACTTGTTGGCGACGGCTCGGTTTACGGGAGACTTGTGGGCCGTGCCCGAAGGAACCGTGGTGTTTGCCCATGAACCGCTGCTGCGAATTGAGGCTCCCCTCTGGCAAGCCCAGTGGGTGGAAACCTATTTGCTGAATGTGCTGAACTATCAAACCCTGGTGGCCACGCGATCGGCTCGGTTGCGGGATGTGGCGGGCGATCGGGCGCAAATTTTGGAATTTGGCACAAGGCGGGCCTTCAGTCCCCAGGCGGCCCTGTGGGCGGCGCGGGCGGCCTTGGCGGCTGGTTTGGATGCCACTTCCAATGTGGAAGCGGCGTTGCAATTGGGGCGACAACCGGCGGGCACGATGGCCCATGCCCTGGTGATGGCCCTGGGCGCTTCCATGGGGTCAGAACTGGCGGCGTTTGAGGCTTTTCAGGGACTGTTCCCCCATGGGGCACTGCTGGTGGATACCTTTGACCCGGTGCGGGCGATCGAACAGTTGGCGGAGCGGGTGCGGGCCGGTGGGGCCCCCGTGCCGGCCATCCGGTTGGATTCGGGAGACTTGGTGAGCCTGTCACAGCTAGCGCGCGATCGATTGCCGGGAACGCAAATTTTGGTCAGCGGTGATCTGGATGAGGCGGAAATCGATCACCTACGGGCGGCCGGTGCTGAGATTGATGGCTATGGCGTGGGCACAAAGTTGGTGACGGGCCAGCCGGTGAATGGGGTCTATAAATTAGTGGAGTTGGCGGGGCAACCGGTGGCCAAAGGCTCCAGCGGCAAGGCCACCTATCCGGGCCGAAAACAGGTGCTGCGCGATCGGGACGAGGCGGGCCGTTGGTTGGGCGATCGGCTGGTGTTGGCTGATGAAGTGCCCCGATCAGAGCTGGGATTGTTGCGGCCCGTGATGCGTGCGGGACAACGGCTGACGGATCCAGAATCCCTGCTGACCATTGCCCAACGCACCCGATCGCAGGTTCAAAGCCTCCCGGAGACGGTGCGATCGATCCATGGCCCAACCCCAGTGCGGCCGGAACTGTCGCCTGCGCTACAATCGCTCACGACTCGGGTGCATCAATCGATCCAAGCTGCTTCCTAAGCTGCTTCCCACGCTCCTTCCCAAACTGTCCCAAGGCCAGCACCCCAGTGGTTGCCAATTCCGCTCCATCAACCCGTCATTTTCCACAAACCTGTATTCCTGCCGTTGTTTTGGCGGCCAGAATCCCATGATGTCGATCGCGTTGTTTGGAACCAGTGCAGATCCCCCAACCTATGGCCATCAGGCGATTGTTGCTTGGTTGGCCCAACGGTTCGATCGGGTTGCGGTTTGGGCTGCGGACAATCCCTTCAAAAGTCATCGCGCTCCCCTCGACTGTCGCACGGCCATGTTGCGGGTGCTGATCGAGTCGATCGAACCACGGCCCGCCCATGTGCAGGTTTGTCCAGACCTGAGCCACCCGCGCACGGTGGTGGTGTTGGAACGGGCCCGGGAACGCTGGCCCCACGCCCAGTTCAGCCTAGTCATTGGGTCAGATTTGGTGGCCCAACTGCCCCGTTGGTATCGCTCGGCGGACATTCTGCAATTTGCCCAATTGCTGGTGATTCCTCGGCCGGGCTATCCCTTGGAAACGGCCGCGATCGAACATTTAGCCGACCTGGGAGCCAGGGTGCAGGTGGCTGACCTCAGCAGCCCCGCCAGTTCTTCCACCGCCTATCGGGAAGCGGGCGATCGCAACAGTATCCCCCCCGAAATTGAAGCCTATATTCGGGGTGAGCAGCTTTACCTATGGCAGAACGTCGGCTAGGTTCCCATCGCCTCAATGCAAAACTCAGTGCCAAGCTTAGTGCCCAACAGAGCACCAAACAGAGCGCCAAACAGAGTGCCAAACAATCGCCTGCTCCCCTGGCGGGCGATTCCCTGGCCGATTTCAAAGTAGGAGTTGATAACGTCATTTTTTCCGTGGACAGCGACAAGCGCCGACTGTTGGTGTTGCTGGTGATGCGGCAACACGAACCCTTTGCCGGTTGTTGGAGCTTGCCCGGAACCTTGGTGCGCCAAGGCGAGGCCCTAGAAGCGGCGGCCTATCGCGTCTTGGCGGAAAAAATTCGCGTCCGGCATCTGTACCTAGAGCAGCTTTATACCTTTGGTGGGCCCGGCCGCGATCCCCGGGAAGCCGCCGACAGTTTCGGAGTGCGGTACTTGTCCGTCAGCTACTTTGCCCTGGTGCGCTATGCGGAGGTGGAGGCGATCGCGGATTTTGCCACCGATGGGGCGATCGGGATTGCTTGGTATCCGTTCGATCGCCTGCCGGAACTGGCTTTTGATCACGATCGAATTGTGCAATACGGTTATCAACGCTTGCGCAACAAATTGGAATACAGCCCGATCGCCTTTGATGTATTGCCGGAATCCTTCACCCTCAGCGATCTTTATCAGCTTTACACCATTGTTTTAGGCGAAAACTTTTCAGACTATTCCAACTTCCGCAGCCGCTTGCTGAAGCTGGGAATTTTGTTGGACACGGGCGTGAAGGTGTCGCGCGGTGCTGGTCGCCCGGCTAGTCTTTATCAATTTGATGCGATCGCCTTTCAACAATTGGAAAATAAGCCCCTTGTTTTTGTCTAAATCTTGGGCGAAATCCTGGTCTAATAGTCAAAATCGCCTGCAAAGACTCTGCCCAAAACGCCGATGACTGCGCCCAGTAACTCCCCCGATCTTGACCAGTTGCCGGCCGATCAAGCCAAGCAACCGGCCCAGCCTTGGTTTTGGCTCCTGTGGGCCGGCTTCACGCTCTATGCTTTCCTGCTGGCTCCGCCCGATCGCCCGGACACCTTGGATTTGATCATTCGCCTTTCGACGGGGCAAGTATCCGGCGAAAATCCGCTCATCGTGGCTCTTTTTAACCTGATGGGCATTTGGCCGCTGGTTTACTGCTGCTTGCTGTTTGCCGATGGGCGGGGGCAACCGGTGCGTGCTTGGCCCTTCGCGATCGGGTCAATGGCATTGGGGGCCTTTGCCCTGTTGCCTTACCTGGCCCTGCGGCGATCGAACCCACAGTTCACGGGCGAGCGATCAGGTCTGATTCGATTCTGGGATTCCCGTTGGCTGGCTTTGGGTCTCGCGGTTGGGGCGATCGGGCTGCTGGGTTGGGGTCTGTCCCAAGGCAACTGGTCAGATTTTGGACAACAGTGGCAAACCAGCCGATTTATCCATGTGATGAGCCTCGATTTTCTGATGCTTTCCCTGCTGTTTCCTGCCCTGGTGGGCGATGATTTGGCTCGGAGAGGTTGGTATCAGCAAACCATTTGGAAATGGCTAACGTTTTTGCCTTTGGTGGGGCCTTTGGCTTACCTTAGCCTTCGCCCACCGATTCAGGTGACGAATGAGTAACTAGCAATTATTGGGGGAGTGAACCTGGTTGGCTTTTAGCAAATTTCTAAAGTCTCTTCAGGGCTTTTTCAGAATTTTTTTGAATTTTATAAACTTTGCAAATTCCGTTGAAAGCTTCAATCCTTATTTAGGCTGTTCAAGCATCTTTTGGAAGAGTGTTTTAACCCATGAAACGTCGCCATTTAATGCAGTCGATCGGGCTGGGTTCCGTGACGGCCACTGCTGCCGCCTGTGCCTCCAAACCCAGTGGTGGCCCGCCCGTTGCCGCCGACTTACCTAGAATTCAGTGGCGGGCGATCGCCAGTTGGCCCAAAGCCCTCGACACCATTTTTGGTGGCTTAGTCAGCATCTGCGATCGGGTCAAAGAACTCAGCGATGGCCGATTCATCATCACGCCCCACACCGCCGGAGAAATTGTGGGCGCACTGGAAGTGATGGACGCAGTACAGCTCGGAGCGGCTGAATGCGGCCACAGTTCCAGCTATTACTATTTGGGCAAGCATCGAGGACTCGCTTTTGGCACTTCAGTGCCCTTTGGCCTCACGGCTCAACAACAAAATGCTTGGCTCTATGCTGGCGGCGGCTTAACAGCTTTGCAAGCCATTTATCGCAGCTTCAATATTATTAACTTTCCCGCTGGCAACACGGGAACCCAAATGGGGGGCTGGTTTAAACGAGAAATTCAAACCCTCAGTGATTTACAAGGTTTGAAAATGCGAATTCCTGGTCTTGGTGGCGAGGTGATGTCGCGATTGGGGGTGAATGTGCAGGTGTTGCCCGGTAGCGAAGTGTTCTTGGCACTCGATCGGGGAACCATTGATGCGGCCGAGTGGGTTGGCCCCTATGACGATGCGAAATTGGGACTGAACCGCGCCGCCCGTTTCTATTACTATCCCGGTTGGTGGGAACCCGGCAGCACACTCGATTTCTTTGTCAACTTAGAAGCCTGGAACCGATTGCCAAAAGCCTATCAACAGATGATTCAACTGGCAGCCCAAGAAGCCAACTATACCATGTTGTCAAACTATGAAGCCCTCAACGCGGCAGGCCTCAAAACCCTCATTGCCAGTGGCACACAACTGCGGCCCTATTCCGCCGAAATTTTAAAACAAGCCAAAACAGAAACAGAAGCACTGTTTGCAGACTTAGCCCAGCGAGATGCAAACTTCAAGGCCATTTATGAACCTTGGAAAACCTTTCAACAATCGGTGATTGCTTGGAACAACACCAATGAATGGGTTTTTGCAGAAGCGGTTAAACCTTAAACCATCCAATCTTGCCTTTAAATCTTTCAAATCCTTTAAATTTTCCCCGTTTAAACCTATGCAAACTATGCAGAATTGGCAACGGTGGCTTCAACGGCAACTCCCTCCCTGGTTGCGGCTGGCTCGACAAATCGATCGCTGGAATTTTCGCTTGGGCCAAGCCATGGGCTGGTTGGTGGTGGCCATGCTGGCGATCGGGTCTTGGAATGTGATTGGTCGCTATTTGGGCCGGGCGATCGGGCAAAATCTCACCTCCAACACCAGCATTGAGTTGCAGTGGTATCTCTTTAGCGGTGTGTTTTTGCTCGGTGCTGCTTACACAATGCAGCGGAATGGCCATGTGCGGGTAGATGTGTTCTATAAAAATTGGTCGCCCCGCACCCAGGCGATCGCCAATTTAGTTGGAACCGTTCTGTTTCTAATGCCCTTTTCGGCTTTGGTTTTGATGGCTTCTTGGCAATGGACAGCCAATGCTTGGATGGTTCAGGAACTCTCGCCCGATCCCGGTGGTTTGCCGCGCTATCCCATCAAAGGATTGATTTTAATTAGTTTTGTGGTTTTGATGATTCAGGGAGTTTCAGAAATCATTAAAAACTTGGCAATCATTGCCGGTTTAGGCGCAGATCCCTCGTCGCAGTCGATCGCCCACTCGATCGCCCCCCATCAACCTAGCCAACCATCGGCCAGCCAAGCATCGGAAAACCCCTCGGAAAACTCATCGGAGGGCGATCGCTAATGGAAACCCTTGGATTTGACTGGCTGGGGCCCCTCATGTTTTTGGGGGCGCTGCTCTTTTTGTCCCTCGGCTATCCCGTCGCCTTTTCCTTGGGTGGGGTTGCCATCGTTTTTGCCCTGATTGGAATCAATGTCGATGCGTTTGAGCCAAGCTTTTTAGCTGCCTTGCCCAGCCGCATTTTTGACATTATGAAAAACTACACGTTGCTGGCCATTCCTTATTTTATTTTCCTAGGATCCGTTCTGGAAAAGTCAGGAATTGCCGAGCAACTTTTAGAAACCGTCGGTATTTTGTTTGGCCGCTTGCGGGGTGGCTTGGCCCTGGCGGTGGTGGTGGTGGGGGCGATGCTGGCGGCCACAACGGGAGTCGTGGCGGCAACGGTCGTGGCCATGGGTCTCATTTCCCTGCCCATCATGCTGCGCTATGGCTACAATCGCGAGCTGGCCACGGGGGTGATTGCCGCTTCTGGAACCTTGGGGCAAATCATTCCGCCCAGTGTGGTGCTGGTGGTGCTGGGCGACCAATTGGGTGTTTCGGTTGGCAATCTGTTCCTGGGGGCAGTGATTCCCGGCCTGATGATGGCGGGGGCCTTTGCCTTGCATGTGTTGCTGGTGGCCTTTTTGAAGCCGGAAGCCGCGCCAGCCCTGCCGCCGGAGGTTTGCCAAATGCCGCGCCGGGAATTGCGGCAACGGGTGGTGCAGTCCATGCTGCCCCCGTTGGTGCTGATTTTGTTGGTATTGGGGAGCATTTTCTTTGGCATTGCCACTCCCACGGAGGCGGGCGCGGTGGGTTCCTTGGGGGCGATCGCCCTGGCTCTGTTGAATCGCCAATTCAGTTGGGTTGCCCTGCGGGACTCCTGCGAAGCCACCCTGCGCATTTCCAGCATGGCCCTATTTATTTTGATTGGTTCAACGGCTTTCAGTTTGGTTTTTCGGGGTCTCCATGGCGATCGGTTCATGTTCGAAATTCTGTCGAACCTGCCGGGCGAGGGAGTGGGTTTCTTAACCCTCAATATGTTGGTGGTTTTCCTGTTGGGGTTCTTTATTGACTTCTTTGAAATCGCCTTTATTGTGGTTCCGATTTTTGCCCCCGTTGCCAAAGCCCTTGGGTTCAATATGATTTGGTATGGGGTGATTTTAGGGGCGAACTTGCAAACTTCTTTCCTCACGCCACCCTTTGGATTTGCCCTGTTTTATCTACGGGGCGTTGCGCCTGCCATTGTCAAAACGGAGGAGCTATATCGGGGGGTAATTCCTTTTATTTGTCTGCAACTGCTGGTGTTGCTGATTATTATTCTGTTCCCGGATTTGGTGATGTGGTTACCGTCTCTCAGCTTCGACTGATTAGACAGTAGATCTCTTTCGCAAATCAGTAAAAAGCCTTCATCCTCTTCTCAAAATGGGCCGGCCAACAATCACGCTGTAGATCATCCCGTAGGTTGGGTTTCGTGCCTCAACCCAACAACAGTAAGTTGCAAAACCCAACAGCAACAAGGCTCGTGACGATCAAGTCGGGCTTTACAAAGCTCGGTCTAATCTACGGAAGAACCAAGCGAAGAAATTTAGGAATTCAGGGCCGGGCGATCGCGCTGTTGATCCTGCCGAGAATACACTTGACCATCATCCCAAAGGCCAACCAAAGCCGTGATTAAAGCTTTAGCAAAACCCATGCAGTAGCAGCCAAAACGTACCAATACTTTTAGGGGTGAACCGCTCTTGTAGCAGGGGGGATGACCCAAAACATGGCAGTCAAACAGTTTGGCAAAAAAGCGAATCTGTTGCCCAAGACTGAGGTGTTTAAATCCGAGCCAAAAATGGTTGTGATAAAAGGTGGTTTGATAGCCGATCGAACGGGTGCTGATGTCATGGCAGCCGCCGGTTTCTTCGCCTAAATGCACCAAATGGGCGGCGGGGTCATACCAAATTTTGAAGCCGGTTTTACGCAGGCTTAAGCAAAAGTCGGACTCTTCGCGAACAGCGCTGCCCCGATAGCGTTCATCAAACCGTAGGCCATGCTGCACAAACAGGTTGCGCCGAAAGGACATGTTACAACCTCGGGCAGTGATCACCGGTTGGGGCTGGGTGGCCCGCACGAGGTCAATGTGATACCAGGCGATCGCGGGGTCAGAGGCTTCCGGCACTTGGTAATCAAATTCGCCCACATGTTTGGTGCATTCTTGCTCCAATTTCATGCGATCGAACACGCGCCCGGCCACCGCTCCAATCTGGGGATCGCCATAGTTCGCCACATGAGCCGCAATGAAACCTGGCTCCAGGCGCACATCATCATCAATAAAAATCAGAATTTCACCGCTCGATCGCCGGGCCGCAAAGTTTCGGGCCCCTGGCAAACTCGCCCACCGCAGGCGATGCCATTGGATTTTGCCCCCATCGGCCCATTGGGCCAGTTTCGCTTCGGTTTCGGGCAGGTGCTGCGGGGTTTGGTCAACGACGATCACTTCAAAATCAGGATAGTCCTGGGCTAGCACATCCTCGATCGAGGTGCAAAGCACTTGTTCGCGCCCGTAGGTGGGCACAATGACTGAAACCTTTGGCAACTGGGAAACCTGACTCATATCCGCAACCGTGGGGGGATGGCTAGGATGGCTGGAGCGATTCGATCGAACCGTAAATCTTAATCCAAGAGCATCCGAGTGTTGTCCGGGGAAGGGCCGCTAGGGGCGGGGGCGGTCAACATACCGCGCCGCGATCGCCCCGCCGATGAACCCAAAAAGATGCATTTGCCAGGACACGCCCGAGCGCAACGGTAGCACCCCAAAGATCAAACTGCCATAGAGGCTGAAGATAAAAATCGAAAGCAAAATGCCGCTGGCGCTGCGTTCAAACCAACCCCGAAACAGCACATAGCTGAGATAGCCAAACACCAAACCACTTGCGCCGATGTGGATGGAGTTGCTGGGGCCAATCAGCCAGGTTCCCAGACCGCTAATTAGGGCGATCGCGCCGGTCACTTTCCAAAAGGTTTCGCGCCCGCGCACCAACACCAACCAACCCAGCACCCCCAGGGGCACGGTGTTGGCCATCAAATGGGCCAAGTCGCCATGGAGCAAGGGGGCAAAGACAATTCCCCGCAGGCCGATGACATTGCGGGGAACAATGCCCAACACATCGAGATAGCCCCGGAAAACGAACTGATCAACAATTTCCAGTAGCCACAGGAGGCCAATCAGCGATGCCAAAAATCGCCCTTGGGATTTGAGTTCTTCGGTCACATGCTCAAGGAGTGATTACTGAAATTGACGACTGGAAAGGATTCCCAGGGGAAAGCCATTGGAAAGGAGCACGGTGCGCGTTTTCCACTATAGCCAGGATAGCGAACGGAACCGTCGGTGAGGGCGCGATCGGGCGATTGTTGCGGTGTGCTGAATTCGAGGTGATGGCGATCGGGCGATCGACCGTTTTGGAAATCTGTCCCGCACAATCGCTAGTGAGATGGAAATGTTGGCTAGGCTGAAGACAGCCAGGCTTTTGATTCTCTGCATTCCAACGCCTTGGCCGTCCACTGCTGCTTTTCAACGACCGATCACCCATGGGTTCCCGGACTCAGTTCAAAATTCCAGAACCTGGGTTCAGGGTCTGCGTTGAGTTTGCCAGTTCGGGCAAGTTTCCCCTGCGCTTACCTCCTGGCCAGTCGGCCTCCGTGACCAGGGAGGATGGCAAGCGATCGCTGAAGACTTATTCGGGCCCCGTCGCCATGTTTCCTAATTGTTCTCCTCGTTTGGCTGCCCAGTTGCCCCTTGCTGTTCGATCGGGCCCTGCTGCTGCGCGTCGGTGGCGGGGACTTTGGGGCGGGGCGATCGCCCTGT
>NZ_LIRO01000069.1:0-49579 GCF_002742025.1 Limnothrix sp. PR1529 | reverse complement strand
CCCGCCGACCCGCTCCCCGGTCAGGGCCAGCCCATCCCCCACCCCGCCGCCGCGATTCCTAAGCGCAACCGCCCTCAGTTGCCGAAGCCTAGCGGCCGGGATGCTGATAAAGTGGCGTTGAATTCAGCTTGGCGTTGGCGGACTGGAAACTATGGCTGTTGCGATCGCACTAGGATTACTCGTTTTGGCCTACCTGCTCGGCTCCATCCCCGCTGGATATCTAGCCGGGCGCTGGCTCAAGGGCATCGACATCCGCCAATATGGTTCCGGCTCCACCGGGGCCACCAACGTGATGCGCACCGTAGGCAAACCAGCCGGGATCACCGTCTTTATCTTCGACATCCTGAAAGGGGCGATCGCCATTGGCCTGGTGCGCGCCCTTTGGACTAGCGACCTCATCGTCGATCCCACCTGGCTGGCAATCAAGCCCTGGTTAGAAGTGGTCGCCGGTCTCACCGCCGTGATTGGCCACAGCAAATCCCTGTGGCTGAATTTCCAGGGCGGCAAATCCGTCGCCACCAGCTTGGGCACGTTGCTGGCCCTGTCTTGGCAAGTGGGCTTGGGCGGGTTCGCGGCCTTCTGTGTGGTGCTGGCCATTTGGCGATATGTGTCCCTCGGGTCGATCGTCGGGGCAATCATGGTCAGCGTGTTGATGCTGTCTTTGCAAAATCCCTTGCCCTACTGTTTATTTGGCTTGGCGATTACGGTGTTTGTGATTGCGCGACACAAGACCAACATCAGCCGCCTGTTGAAGGGAACAGAACCTAAATTTGGCCAAAAGGTGCAAATTCCCGAGCCTGTGTCCGACAGCGCCAGCGGTTCTTAGGATTTTGGCCCTACTTCTGTGGTGGTGTGCCGGGTCGAAAGCAGGCCGGTCAAAGATCGGTTAGGTCTTAAAAGCTCGCAGCCCAGCGCCGCTTAACCTTGATGGATTGGGGGCTTGGGTCTCTGGCCTGGCTCGATCGGGAAGTAGCCTGGGGATGACCATCTTCTGATTTGCCCCCAAATGTAACGAATTGCAACGTATAATAGCTCTGAAAAATTAATTCTTAAGAATTATTCAAGGGAATCCAACACCCATCGCATTTCAAGCGCGATCGGGCGGTTTCCACCCCCATCAGCCCTGTGGCTTCCGTTGTTTACCCCTAGCGAGTAGGACTGTTGAAATCCATGCGAGTTGCAATCGCCGGTGGCGGCCTAGCGGGCCTGGCCTGTGCCAAATATTTGGTCGATGCGGGACACCAGCCGATCGTGTTGGAACGCGAGGCCGTGTTGGGTGGTTTGGTGGCCGCTTGGAAGGATGAGGATGGTGATTGGCTGGAAACGGGGCTGCACGCCTTTTTCGGCGCTTATCACAACATGAAGCAACTGATGGGCGAGCTGGACATTCTCGATCGCCTGCAATGGAAGCGCCACGCCCTGGTGTTTAACCAACCGGAAAAGCCGGGAACCCTGTCTTGGTTTGATGTGCCGGACATTCCCGCTCCGTTTAATGTGATCATGTCGATTCTGCGGAATAACGACATGCTGACCTGGGAGCAAAAAATTCGGTTCGCGATCGGGCTGTTGCCAGCGATCGTGCGGGGTCAGCAGTATGTGGAATCCATGGATAAATACAGCCTCTTGGAATGGCTGCGGCTCCAGGGGGTGGATGAGCAGGTGAACACCGACATTTTCATCGCCGCCTCCAAGGCCCTGACGTTTATTAATCCTGAGGATGTGTCGGCTACGGTTCCCCTGACGGCGCTGAATCGGTTTTTGCAAGAGCGCTATGGGTCAAAGGTGGCCTTTTTGGATGGGGCCCCGCCGGAGCGGTTGTGCCAGCCGATCGTGGACTACGTGACGGCTCGGGGCGGAGAAGTGCGCACCCAAGCGCCGCTGAAGGAAATTGTTTTGAATGGCGATCGATCGGTGAAGTCTTTCATTGTGCGCGGTCAAAACGGCGCGCCCGATGAGGAAATTGTGGCCGATGCTTTTGTGTCCGCCATGTCGGTGGATGCCTTAAAGATCATGATGCCGGACGCTTGGCAAACCGTGCCGGAGTTCGAGAAGCTGCAAGGCCTCGAAGGTGTGCCGGTGATCAATGTGCAAATTTGGTTTGATTGCAAGTTGCCGACGATCGACCAGTTGTTGTTCTCCCGATCGGATATCCTCAGTGTTTATGCGGATATGAGCCGCACCACTCGGGAATACGAAGACCCGGATCGATCGATGCTGGAATTGGTGTTGGCTCCGGCCAAGGATTGGATCGGCCGCTCCGATGAAGACATCATTGCTGCCACCATGGACGAGCTGGCCAAGCTGTTCCCCGATCACATTCCCCACCAGGCAAAAGTTCGCAAAGCCAAGGTGAAAAAAACGCCCCGATCGGTCTACACGGCCCGGCCGGGATGCCAGGCCCTGCGCCCCCAACAGGAAACCTCGATCGGGAATTTTTTCCTGTCCGGTAGCTACACCATGCAAGAGTTTCTAGGCAGCATGGAAGGGGCTGTGCTTTCTGGTAAGCTGACAGCGCAAGCGATTGTCCGCAATGCCGCGCGCCTTGAGCGCGATCGCGATTTGGCCCTGGCCGCTTCCGCCTAAGCCACTCCTTTGACTGACCCATCGACCTTTCCCAGCCCCGCCGGTCTTCATGCTGCACTTGCCTGACCCGCCACGCACTAACACCCTGGCGACCCTGGAAGAATCCTATGAGTTGTGTCGCCAGGTCACAGCCAAGTACTCCAAAACGTTCTATTGGGGCAGTGCGCTGATGCCGTTGGCTAAGCGGCGGGCCATCTGGGCAATTTATGTTTGGTGTCGGCGCACTGACGAACTGGTCGATGGGCCCATGGCTAAACTGACCACGCCGGAGACCCTGGACGATTGGGAACGGCGACTCGAACAGCTCTTTGGTGGCCATGCGCTGGATGATTCTGATGTGGCCCTGGTTGACACGATCGGGCGCTACAACCTAGATATTCAGCCCTTCCGCGACATGATCGCCGGGCAGCGCATGGATCTCTATCGCAGTCGCTACGAGACCTACGAAGAGCTAGAGCTATATTGCTATCGCGTGGCGGGCACGGTGGGCCTGATGACCACGCCGGTCTTGGGGGTGGCTAGCGAGCCGGCCCGCGCCCCTTGGGATGGGTTTTTGCAAATGCAAACCAGCCCCGATCGCAACCCGGATGACCCCACGGAACGGGCGATCGCCCTCGGCATTGCCAACCAGCTCACCAACATCCTGCGAGACGTGGGCGAAGACCGCCACCGGGGCCGAATTTATCTGCCCTTAGAAGATTTGGAGCGATTCCGCTACACCGAACAAGACTTGATGAACGGTGTAGTTGACGATCGCTGGCGTGCCCTGATGCAGTTCCAAATTCAGCGGGCCCGCACCATTTTTGACAGCGCCGCCAAGGGCATTCGCCTGCTTCACCCCGATGCTCGTTGGCCCGTTTGGGCTGCTTTGATGCTCTACAGCCGAATTTTGCACTCGATCGAGCGCAACGGTTACGACGTGTTCAATAAACGCGCCTATGTCCCCACCACGGGGAAAGTGCGCTGTCTGCCCGTGGCCCTGATGCGATCGCAGGTTCTCTAGGCCAAGCTGTTAACCCGCCACCTAAAATCGTTGGGCCAGTCGATCGGTGCTCGTCAGCGACTGGCTCAATTCAAACTGCTCAGCCCTCGATCGGCAGTCGAATCAAAAATTCAGCGCCTTGTCCTGGCTCAGACTCAACGGTCAGACTGCCACCGTGTTTATCCACTACGATTTGTTGGGCGATCGCGAGACCCAACCCTGTGCCTTTACCTACGGATTTTGTGGTGAATAAATGGTCAAAGATTCTTGACTGCACCTCTGCATTCATCCCCTTGCCATTATCCCGAATCGTAATTTGTACCTGATCATCAATCAGAGTCGTGCTGATGGTGATCTGTTGAGGATGTGCCTCTAATTCCTTGAACGATCGACCCTGGGCCAGCTCATCAAACATATCGATCGCATTAGCCAGAATATTCATAAACACCTGGTTGAGCTGTCCCGGGAAGCAATCGATCGGTGGTATTTCGCCATAGTTGGTAATCACCTCGATCGCCGGCCGACTAGCATTCGCCTTGAGCCGATATTTCAGAATCAGCAGCGTGCTATCAATCCCTTCATGCAGGTTAGCGCTGACTTTATATTCCGTATCCGCACGGGAGAAAGTCCGCAAACTTGTACTAATCGACTTAATGCGATCGGTTGCCCCTTGCATTGAATTCAGAAGTTGAGGCAAATCTTCGCAAACATATTCCAAATCAATATCTTCAGCGTGATCTTGAATTGGAGAAGTAGGACTGGGATAATGCTGCTGATACAGGGCTAGATGTTCAAGCAAGTCTTGCACGTGCTCTTTGCCGTTATTGATGCTGCCATTCAGGAAGCCGATCGGGTTGTTAATCTCGTGAGCAACCCCCGCCACTAGGTTCCCCAAAGAAGCCATCTTCTCGCTTTGCACCATTTGCAACTGAGCATTTTTTAGTTCCTGCAATGTGCGTTCTAGATCTTCAGACTTTTGCTGAATTACAGCTTCAGCCAAAATTCGATCGCTAACATCCTGAATCATCGAAAAGATGCCAATAGCCTTCCCTTCATTATCTACCAGAGGCGTATTGATCCATTCACAAGTGATGATCGTTCCATCCTTCCGAATATTCTGATTTAAACTATGGAATCCCCCCCTTTGTTCCAGCAATGCTGTCATAACTTCAGCTACAAGGGGTCTATCCGATTCTGGAACAATCTGAGTTGCGTGATGATCCAGCATTTCTTCTGCAAGATAACCAAATATTCTTTCAGCGGATGGATTCCAGCTCGCCACCTTAAATTGGTCATTCCATTCGATAATGCCAACAGGTGTTTGCTGAATCAGAAATGTCAGCCTCTCTTGAAAATCCCTCAACGAAGCCTCTGCCGCTTCGCGCTCTTGTGATGCAGCTTTTTGCTCACTGATGTCCAACAAAAGTCCATCCCAAACCAACGTTTCATCTGCCAGTTTTTTAATGCGTGATTCTCCATGAATCCACTTAACTTTCCCAGATGGGGTAATAATTCTTCCCTCCCACCGCCAAGGTGTTAAGGCTTGAGCTGAATCAGCAATCGTTTGACGATACAGTTCAACGTCCTCTGGATGTGTCATATTCATGAGAATGCGTACGTCGGCGATCGCTTGTTCGGCCGTAACTTCGTACAGGTCATAACAAGCGTTGCTGATATAGGGCATTGATACTGAGCCATCAGTTTTCATGAGGAACTGATACACCACCCCCGGAACGTTATCCACTAGATTATGAAAACGGGATTGGGTATTGTCCAACTCATAGAGAGACTGCTCTAGCTGCTGACTATATTCTTGAGATTGTTGATAGAGTCGCGCATTTTCCAGAGAAACTGCCGCTTGAGTACAAAGAAAATTGAGCACTGCAATGCGATCACTTGTAAATACGCCGCTGGTTGATCGATTTTCCAAATACAAAATAGCGCTTAAATTTCCTTGACTGAAAATCGGCAAGCACAATACGCTCTTAGGTTGATGTTGAACGAGGTAATCGCCAATTACGGGAAGCTCAGTCTTGAGATCATCAACCACCACTGTCATTGAAGTGTTTTTTACGTAATGAATCAGTTTGGTAGGAACCGTAGAGTTATCTTCTAGCGGCACAGCTTGCAGTGCTACTTGTTTTGCATTTGCCATCACCCGAACTTGCCATCGATCGTCCTCGCAGAGCATTAAGGCACATCCATCTGCTCCAGAGTTTTCAAGCATGGCTTGGGTCAGCTTTTTGAGCAGTTCATCCAGGGCAATCGTGCTGGCGAAAGTCTGGGAAATTTGTAGCAATGCAGCTAAATCTAGAGTCTGATTGATATTGTTGGTAGAATACGTGTGAGGCGTAGAATGAATTGAATAAGTAGGGGCACTAAGACTCGATAGTGTTTCTAAAACAGTCAAGCGTTGATTTGCAGCTTGCAAAATGGGCTGCAATAACTGGGGGTAGCGTTCCTCTAAGTCATTTACTTTAGCCTTGGCTCCCCAGTGAGCATAGTGATAGTAAGCTTCTTGCATATAACTTTCAGCAATCTTCTCCTTTCCCCAATCAAGGTAAAACTTAGCAGTAAGTTCATTGGCGAGAGCCTCTTCTTGAATGAACTCGTTTTTTTGAGCCAGTAGGATGGCGCGATCATATAGATCAACTGCTGAACTGCGGTCTCCACTCAAACGAACAAGCTCTGCTGTAACTAAATAGTATTTGTGCAAAAAATTATTAGGACAAGCCTCAGCCCATTTTTCTAATAATTTCTGATGTTCTTGAATTTGTTGATAGTAAGCTAATTGAGTTTCTTCGTTCACATCAGCATAAATGGCTGCCAAACTCAAGGGATAATAAGTATGGTAGACGATGATGGGGAAAAATCCCATGTTTGCAGGCAATGTGTCTTGCAAAGTTTCTGATATTGCTAAAACTTGGGCATAATCACCTTTAAAGTAAGCCCGCTGTAAAACCAAAAACCCATACCAACTAATAGCAACGTTAAAGTGACTTTGTTGCCACAACCGAAAAAATGGATGCTCAAAGTAGCCAGGTGCTGTTAGGGTCTTGTCCTCAGTTATATCGTCTATTAGTTCTCGGACAAACTGTCTTTGAAGTTGAAAAACACACAGCATATTTTGATCATTTGTTTTTTCAACGTAGCCGAAATATTTTTGAATTTCTTCTTGTACAGAAAGCAGAGGAGTTCCTTTCAAAAGATGAGACCAAATCAAGAAAATAATTGCCCATGCCCCAAAAACTAAATCGCCCGATTCTGCACACAGCTCAGCCGATTGCTTATAGAGTGGTATATTCTCTGCTAAAGGCCGCGAAAAGGGGTTGATAATATGAGCAAAATGGTTATTGTTTTTGGCCATAAATTGAGTATTTTTAAACATACGGTCAATATCTAAGGCGACCTTGCCAAATTCATAAGCACTTTGATAATTTCCTTCAAATGCCAACATCATGCCGTAACAGCAATAAGCAAAGCTAGAGCTTTCTGCTCGTCCATACCTGAGGGATAGGTTCACCATGCGCAAAGTTGTTAGCAAATTCAGCAGTTGATTACCTGCCAAATAAGAAGCTGAATACAAAATTGCTAGAAGCTTCATGCAACTCTGCTGAACTGGTTCGGTCATTTCAGGTAAATTTAGCAGACCTTGAACTGACACTTGAGAAATATTAGTTTGAACTTGTTGCCGCTCTACCTCTACTAAAGATTTCAACTCGTTTTCATCAGTTGGCAATACCATTTCTAAAACAGCTAAACCTTTAATCCCTGCTTCAACGCTAGATAGCATATTTGTTCCCAAGGTCATTCGCTGCGTCATAAGAATGCTATAAATTTGAGCTGTATCTAGAGGATCTGTAATCCACTCTAAAATGTAGTTTAGTAAAGTTTCTGAAGTACTAAATTCACCAACAAGGTAGCTACATTCTGCTTTTTCCCGATAGAGACTTAGCATGAGATGATAGTGGGAGTTCCAGATTTCTTGAGATAATCGCTGAAGTCCAATATTAAAGTATTCAATGGAAGCTTGATAAGCGACCGAAATCTTGGCTTTCATGCCCGCTAAAAGTGCTAATTCTGCTAACTGAATCACCGATACAGAATATGGATCAGTGTCAATTCCTATGTTCAAATGATTGACAATATCAAAAACTGCGACTTCTAATTCTTCTTGTGGCGTACTATTCAGCAGGAGCTGTCCAACTTTAAGATGAGTGGCTTGCTTTCGTACCTGCGGAATCAAAGAATAAGCCGCTTGCTGCACTCGATCGTGCAGGAATCGATAGGCTGGATTGGCATGATTCTGAGCTTCAAGCTGCTCAACTTCCTCAGACTGAAAAAACTTGTAAACCTGAGTAATCGGGATGATTAATCCTTCCTGCAAAGCTCTCCACAAGACGGTGGCTGTTTCCGTTTGGGATTGCTCTGCCACGATCGCCAGGGTCTGCAAATCAAACTGTGCGCCAATGCAGGCCGCTAACTTCAAGATCTCTTGCGTCGCTGTCGGCAGTTTCTGTAACTGCAACGCCATAAACTCCACCACATCATCCGTCAGCGCCAGGGCATTGACTTGAGCAATGTCACATTGCCAATAGCCTTGGTCACGGTCAAAAACGATGTAACCATCTTCGTGAAGTGCTTTCAGAAATTGGGTTGTAAAGAAGGGATTCCCTTGGGTTTTACGATCGACCAATTGAGTCAGGGGTTGCGCTAACTCTGGGGTGCATTTCAAAGTATCCGCCACTAAACAATTGGTATGCTCCAGACTCAGTGGCAACAAAGTAATCGTATTAACAGTTAAATTCGCTTTTGTCAGTTCCCCGATCGTCAACATCAAAGGATGAACTGGTGAAACTTCGTTATCTCGATAAGCACCCAACATCAGCAGATAGCCACTGCTTTCCATGAGCACTTTCAGCAGTTGCAACGAAGCAGAATCAGACCACTGCAAGTCATCCAAGAAGATTACGAGAGGGTGATCGGCAGTCGTGAAAACCTGAATAAACTTCTGAAACAGTAAGTTAAATCGATTCTGGGCTGCGGTTCCTGACAGTTCTGGGGCTGCGGGCTGCTGACCAATGACCTGCTCTAGCTCTGGAATCACCTCAATCAAGACCTGGCCATTTTCACCAACAGCTTTGAGGATTTGAGCTTTCCATTCGGCTAATTGACTGTCAGACTCTGAGAGCAGTTGCCCCATCAGATCCCGCAAAGCTTGCACGAATGCTGATAAGGGAATGTTGCGATTGAACTGATCAAACTTCCCTTTGATGAAGTACCCTTTTTGCTGAGTGATGGGTTTATGAACTTCATTGACAACGGCAGTTTTCCCAATCCCCGAAAATCCCGCCACTAGCATCAGTTCTGATGCACCTTGGGAAACTCGCTCAAAAGACTTGAGTAGAATCTGTACTTCACTCTCACGACCATAGAGCTTTTCAGGGATTAAGAATCGATCGCTCAGATCCCGTTGTCCCAACTCAAACTCAGTAACTTTGCCTGTTGCTTCCCACTGGCTTAAGCATTGCTGCAAATCATGCTGAAGACCCAAAGCACTTTGATATCGATCCTCAGCATTTTTAGCCATCAGTTTTGCCACGATCGCCCCTACGATCCTGGGCACTGACGGATTCACCTGATCCACTAGCTGTGCTGTTTTGGCGATATGGCAATGCAACAACTCTAAGGGATCATTCGAGACGAAGGGAAGCGTATTATCTGTAGTGAGCAATTGGTAAAGGGTGATTCCTAGGGAATAGTAATCAGCGCGATAATCAATGCCACGATTCATACGCCCGGTTTGCTCGGGAGCCAGGTAGGCTAAAGTTCCCTCTAAAATATTTGGATTTTGAATTTCTTGGGTTTCTTTAGGCAACAAAGAGGCAATACTAAAATCAATTAATTTAATTTCTTTTGATTCGGGATCAATCAAAATATTGGCGGGTTTAATATCTTTATGAATAACACGCTGCTGATGCAGATCGTGCAGAATGGTGGTCAGTTGCAGGGCAATCTTGAGCACTTCAACCCAATTAAGCTTGTGTTGCTGTAGGTATTGATTGAGAGATAATCCTCCCCAATCTTCCATCACCAGCACATAGCCATTCCCCAAGGACTGAAGATTCAGGGGATGAATAATGCCAGGTAAATTGAGGTTTTTGGCGATCGCGTATTGATTGCGAAATTGCACCAGTTCGCCAAAGGTGGGATAGTCCGACAGCAAGACTTTCAACACCACCGATCGCTGATCACCATCCTGGACAGCTCGATAGACAGCCGTTCGCGATCCCCAATACAGTTGCTCCGTGATTGTGTAGCCACCAATTGCAGGCAATGGCTGGGATGAAGAGCTGGTGAGGGGGGACATGGATGTGGTTAAGAAGAAAACCTACTTTTCAGTATAAAGCTCCCTTCTGGTGATGCGGCAACCTTGAAGTGCCTAATATGACATGACTTACGGACGTAATTTATCTCGATATAACAGCTTAGTATTGCGTAATAGAACTTATGACTTGATTGGCAGTCGAATCAAAAATTCAGTGCCTTGTCCTAGCTCTGACTCAACGGTCAGACTGCCGCTATGTTTATCCACTACGATTTGTTGGGCGATCGCGAGACCCAACCCTGTGCCTTTACCTACGGATTTTGTGGTGAACAGATGGTCAAAGATTCTTGACTGCACTTCTGCATCCATCCCCTTCCCATTGTCCCGAATGGCAATCTGCACTTGGTTGTTTACCAGAGTTGTGCTGATGGTGATCTGTTGAGGATGCGCTTCTAATTCCTTGAACGATCGACCCTGGGCCAACTCATCAAACATATCGATCGCATTAGCCAGGATGTTCATAAATACCTGGTTGAGCTGTCCTGGGAAGCAATCGATCGGTGGTATTTCGCCATAGTTGGTAATCACCTCGATCGCCGGTCGATTAGCATTCGCCTTGAGGCGATATTTCAAAATCAGTAGGGTACTATCAATCCCTTCATGCAGGTTAGCGCTGACTTTATATTCCGTATCCGCACGGGAGAAAGTCCGCAAACTTGTACTAATCGACTTAATGCGATCGGTTGCCCCTTGCATTGAATTCAGGAGTTGGGGCAGATCTTCGCAAACATATTCCAAATCAATATCTTCAGCGTGATCTTGAATCGGAGGAGTGGGACTGGGATAATGCTGCTGATACAGGGCTAGATGTTCAAGCAAGTCCTGCACATGCTCTTTACCATTATTGATGCTGCCATTCAGGAAACCGATCGGGTTATTAATCTCGTGAGCAACCCCCGCTACTAGGTTCCCCAAAGAAGCCATCTTTTCGCTCTGAACCATCTGTAACTGAGCACTTTGTAGCTCTTGCAATGTATTTTCCAAATCTTGAGACTTTTGCTGAATAATAGCTTCTGCAGCCTTACGATCGCTGATATCTCGTATAATTCCTTGTAGCCCGATAGACTGGCCTTGGAGATTTTTAATAGGCGTTACATTGACTGTTACCCACAGATATTCTTTACCTTGGCATAGGTGTCGAAATTCTATATTTTTCTGGCTTTTGCCTGTTTCGAGTGCAGCCGTGGCTGATGCTGTCACTATTTCTATGTCATCAGGATGAACCAACTTAACAAAAGACTGCCCTACCCAGTCAGATAGCGATAATTTGAACATTGGTTCAAATTGAGGAGATAAATAAGTCAATGTACTATCTGCTAGAGCAGACCAAATCATGTCATCTGCTCCTTCTACTAATCTTCTAAACTTCGCTTCACTATTTTGTAGAGTTTGGTAGAGGTCAGCATTTCGTAAAGAAATAGCAGCTTGAGTGCAAAGGAAACTAAGCACTGCAACACGATCACTAGTAAATACACCACTAGTTGATTGATTTTCTAGATACAAAATAGCATGTAGACTCCCCTGATTCAGAACTGGTAAACATAAGACACTTTTAGGTTGATGATAATTTAGATAATTGCCAATCACTGGAAGATCAGTTTTGAGATCATCAACCATCACCGTCGTTGCAGTGTTCTTTACGTATTGAATAAGCTTCACAGGAACCGTTAGATTATTGTCTAGCAGTGCAGGCTGCAAAGTTACTTGCTCCAGGTCTGCTATTACCCGCACTTGCCACTGATTCTCTTCGCAAAGCATCAAAGCACATCGGTCTGCCCCAGAGTTCTCAAGCATTGTCTGAGCTAGTGTTTGTAGGAGTTCATCCAGAGCGATCGTGCTTGCAAAAGTCTGAGAAATTTGCAACAAGGTAGCCAAATCTAGCGATTGATTAATACTGCTAGAGGAGCTTTTTCGAGAAGTAGAATAAGCTGCATACCCTGGAGCATTAATGCTGGTTAGGGTTTCCAAAATAGTTAGAGATTGAATAGCAGTTTTTAAAATTGGTTGTAATAGTTGGGGGTAGCGCTGCTCTAAATCAGCAACTTTAGCTTTTGCACCCCAACGAGCATAGCAATAATAGGCTTCTTGCATATAGCTTGTAGCAACTTTCTCTTTACCCCAATTGAGATAGAATTTAGCAGCAATCTCATTGGCGAGAGCTTCCTCTTGGATATAGCCACTTTCTTTGGCGTTAGCAATTGCGCGATCATAGTAATCCATCGCTTCGTATATTTGCCCCAAAACTCGATGTTGCTCTGCTTCTACCAAATAAAACTTATGTAAATAATTGGTGGGTGCAGAATTTGACCATTTTTTTAGCAGATTTTGATTTTCAGCAACTCTTTGCAAATCCAAATTCTGAGCGCTAGATAATTTAGCAAGATAAGTTAATGAGTCATAGAAATGAAATAAGGGAACCATGAAGCAGCCCGATATTCCGCCGAGATATTGTTTAGCTTGTGTGGCAGCTGTGGTCGCAGATTCCCATTCGCCAAAAAGGTAACAGAGAATTAACTTATTCACGTAAAGGGTTCCCAACGCATAAAGATCATTAGCCTTTTGATGCAGAGGTAACATATTATTTTCGTCATAAATTTCACCCTGAATTTTCCAAGGATGCTCATTTTGCATCGCTAAGTTCATGATAGATTGATAGAAAATTTTTAAATAATTATGAGCTACTTCTTGTTTAATTTGCGCTAACGCTTGATTGTATAGTTGAATTTCTGGTTCTAGAGTTGACAAATCTTTGCCGAGAAAGTAGGAAAGCGAGCAATAATTATAAGCACAATAGGCAGCATATTCTAAAGTTCCTGTTTCCAGTCCACTGTAATATCCATCAAGTAAAGGAGCTAGAGAATTTTTAATGTGGTGCTTCCAGGGTTTTACAAATGGATAAACCATGTTGATAGTGCTGGCTTTAAATTCTCGGTTCTGAAAGCGCGATAGTAACCCCAGCGCAATTTCTCCAATGTGATTACCCAAGTCAATTTCTCCGGTAATACACAAAATTACTCCATACCAAGCAAAGGCTTGAGCCGACACAGCAGCGCTACCATACTGAACTGATAATTCAATTTGCTTACACACAATCAGTGGTAAAAGTTCAGGAACCGCTTGATAAACCGCTGCTGTAACAGTTGCTAAAATTCGCATTTGAGCGATGGCTTGTAAGTCAGTCATCTCTGGTAGCAACAATAAATCTGCTAAGTCTTTTTCTTTTAATAATTCCTGAGTCTGCTTTAGGCTGCGAGAAATATCAGCGGCATTAGGGTTTCCTGGAAACACTATGCCAAATAGCTCTAAAACACTAAGAGCAGTTTTGATAGCTTCAGGTTGTTTACTTTGTGCTACTTCGGCCAAAATTTTTACTTCATAGACTTTGGCTTTATCCAGCACATGACGCGCGTTTGTAACTACTTCGTCAACCAACTGCTGCATTTTTTCAAAATTGCTGACCAAACAAGTTACTTCTGCCGCTAAATTATATAGACTCAGCGTGATTTCATAATGCTGTTTCCAAGACTGTAAAGCAAGTAACTTTATCCCTTGGTCAGCATATTCAATAGCTGCAATATAAGCAGTAGAAAGTTTTGCTTTTCGTGCAGCTTTTAGATTCAATTTAGCTAGCTCTTCTCGTTCATCTTGAGACTTGATTAGGTCAGCTCCTTGATTTAACTGATTGACAACCTCAAAGATCCTCTCTTCTTGATCTACTGAATTTACTACACGAGCAAGAAGCTGCCCGATTTTTAGGTGTTTTACTTGCTTTTGATCATCGGGAATTAGAGAATAAGCTGCTTGTTGTACTCTATCGTGCAGAAATTTATAATTAATGATCTGCTGATTTTTTAGCGCACTTGATTCAATACTTTGACCGATGTAAAACTTGTAAACGTCACCAATGGGCACAATCAGTCCTTCTTGCAAAGCTCTCCACAGAAAAGTGGCTACTTCCGTTTGGGATTGCTCTGCCACGATCGCCAGGGTTGATAAATCAAACTGTGCGCCAATACAAGCTGCTAACTTCAAAACCTCTTGCGTCGCTGTCGGCAGTTTCTGTAACTGCAACGCCATAAATTCCACCACATCATCCGTCAGTGCCAGGGCATTGACTTGAGCAATGTCACATTGCCAATAGCCTTGGTCACGGTCAAAAACGATGTAACCATCTTCGTGAAGTGCTTTCAGAAATTGGGTTGTAAAGAAGGGATTCCCTTGGGTTTTACGATCGACCAGTTGAGTCAGTGGCTTTGATAGCTCTTGGCTGCATTTCAATGTATCCGCCACCAAGCAATTGGTATGCTCTAGGCTCAGTGGCAACAAAGTGATTGTATTAACGGTTAAGTTCGCTTTTTCCAATTCCCCGATCGTCAGCATCAGGGGATGAACTGGTGAAACTTCGTTATCTCGGTAAGCACCCAACATCAGCAGATAGCCACTGCTTTCCATGAGCACTTTCAGCAATTGCAACGAAGCAGAATCAGACCACTGCAAGTCATCCAAAAAGATTACGAGGGGGTGATTGGCAGTCGTGAAAACCTGAATAAACTTCTGAAACAGTAAGTTAAATCGATTCTGGGCTGCGCTTCCTGACAGTTCCGGAGCTACGGGCTGCTGACCAATGACCTGCTCTAGCTCTGGAATTACCTCAATCAAAACCTGGCCATTTTCACCAACAGCTTTGAGGATTTGAGCTTTCCATTCGGCTAGTTGACTGTCAGACTCTGAGAGCAGTTGACCCATCAGATCCCGCAAAGCTTGTACGAATGCTGATAGGGGAATGTTGCGATTAAATTGGTCGAACTTCCCTTTAATGAAGTAGCCTTTTTGCTGCGTGATTGGCTTATGCACTTCATTCACAACAGCCGTTTTCCCAATCCCTGAAAATCCCGCCACTAGCATCAGTTCTGACGCGCCTTGGGAAACTCGCTCAAAAGACTTGAGCAAAATCTGTACTTCACTCTCACGACCATAGAGCTTTTCAGGGATTAAGAAGCGATCGCTCAGATCCCGTTGTCCCAGTTTAAATGATGCAATGGTTCCTGTTGCTTCCCACTGGCTTAAGCATTGCTGCAAATCATGCTGAAGACCCAAGGCACTTTGATATCGATCCTCAGCATTTTTAGCCATCAGCTTGGCCACGATCGCCCCCACCATCTCAGGCACTGACGGGTTTACCTGATCCACGGGCTGTGTTGCTTTAGCGATATGGCAATGCAACAACTCTAAGGGATCGTCAGACTCAAAAGGCAATTGACCCGCCAATAGTTGATAGAGCGTCACGCCCAAGGCGTAGTAATCGGCTCGATAGTCAATGCCACGATTCATGCGCCCGGTTTGTTCGGGAGCCAGGTAGGCTAAAGTTCCCTCTAGAATGTTGGGATTCTGAATTTCTTGAGTTTCCTTGGGCAGCAAAGAAGCAATACTAAAGTCAATTAACTTTACTTCTTTCGATGCGGAATCAATCAGAATATTGGCGGGTTTAATATCTTTATGAATAACGCGCTGCTGATGCAGATCGTGCAGAATGGTGGTCAGTTGCAGGGCAATCTTGAGCACTTCAACCCAATTAAGCTCGTGCTGCTGTAGGTATTGATTAAGGGATACCCCTCCCCAATCTTCCATCACCAGCACATAGCCATTACCGAAGGGCTGAAGAGTCAGGGGATGAATAATGCCAGACAGATTGAGGTTTTTGGCGATCGCGTATTGATTCCGAAATTGCACCAGTTCGCCAAAGGTGGGATAGTCTGACAGCAGGATTTTCAACACCACCGATCGCTGATCCGCATCTTGGACAGCTCGATAGACAGCCGTTCGCGATCCCCAATAGAGTTGCTCCGTGATTGTGTAGCCACCAATTGCAGGTAATGGCTGGGATGAAGAGCTGGTGAGGGGGGACATGGATGTGGTTAAGAAGAAAACCTACTTTTCAGTATAAAGCTCCCTTCTGGTGATGCGGCAACCTTGAAGTGCCTAATATGACATGACTTACGGACGCAATTTATCTCGATATAACAGCTTAGTATTGCTTAATAGAACTTATGACTTGATTGGCAGTCGAATCAAAAATTCAGTGCCTTGTCCTAGCTCTGACTCAACGGTCAGGCTGCCACCGTGTTTATCCACTACGATTTGTTGGGCAATCGCGAGGCCCAACCCTGTGCCTTTACCTACGGATTTTGTGGTGAACAAGTGGTCAAAGATCCTGGATTGCACTTCTGCATTCATTCCCTTGCCATTGTCCCGAATGGCAATCTGCACTTGGTTGTTTACCAGAGTTGTGCTGATGGTGATCTGTTGAGGATATGCCTCTAATTCCTTGAACGATCGACCCTGGGCTAACTCATCAAACATATCGATCGCATTAGCCAGAATATTCATAAATACCTGGTTGAGCTGTCCTGGGAAGCAATCGATCGGTGGTATCTCACCATAGTTGGTAATCACCTCGATCGCCGGCCGATTAGCATTCGCCTTAAGCCGATATTTCAGAATCAGCAGCGTGCTATCAATCCCTTCATGCAGGTTGGCGCTGACTTTATACTCCGTATCGGCACGGGAAAAGGTGCGCAGGCTGGTGCTAATGCTTTTGATGCGATCGGTTGCCCCTTGCATTGAATTCAGGAGCTGAGGCAAATCTTCGCAAACATATTCCAAATCAATATCTTCAGCGTGATCTTGAATCGGAGAAGTGGGACTGGGATAATGCTGCTGATATAGGGCTAGATGTTCAAGCAAGTCTTGCACATGCTCTTTACCATTATTGATGCTGCCATTCAGGAAACCGATCGGGTTATTAATCTCGTGAGCAACCCCCGCTACTAGGTTCCCCAAAGAAGCCATCTTTTCGCTCTGAACCATCTGTAACTGAGCACTTTGTAGCTCTTGCAATGTATTTTCTAAATCTTGAGACTTTTGCTGAATTATGGCTTCTGCAGCTTTGCGATCACTAATATCTTCAACACTTGACCAAATGAACTGCTCGCCATGTCGCTCCACAAGAATCCCAGATAGCCGAACCGGAACAAGATGCCCATCCTTGTGGATATATTCCTTTTCATAGGGGCCATAGCGTCCAGTTGCTTGGAGGCGTTGCATCTGTAGTTGCTCCTGATCGGCATAAGATGCTGGGGTAATTTCAAAGTAAGTTAGTGTAGGAAGCTCATCAGTTGTTCGTCCTAAGATCTGGGCATAGGCAGGATTGCAATAGAGCAGTTGCCCATTCATTCTGCACAGCGCTAACCCAATCGATGCTTGATCAAAAAGTGTGCGGTGATAAGCCTCGCTCTCAATCAACGCAGCTTCAGCTTCCTTTCGATGGCTGATATCTAACAAGAGACCATCCCACACCAAAGCACCATCCGCCAGTTTTTCGATTCGTGCTTCTCCATGAATCCATTTAACTTTTCCAGATGGTGTAATAATTCGCCCTTCCCAGTGCCAAGGAGTTAAGGTTTGCACTGAATCAGCAATCGATTGACGATGTGATTCAGCATCTTCTGGATGCACCATATTCAAGAGGATTTGCACATCAGCGATCGCCTGTTCAGCCGTAACTTCATACAGGTCGTAACAAGCATTACTGATATATGGCATTGATACTGAGCCATCAGTTTTCATGAGGAACTGATACACCACCCCCGGAACGTTATCCACTAGATGATGGAAGCGAGATTGAGTAGTGTCTAATTCATGAAGAGATTGCTCTAGTTGTTGGCTATGTTCTTGAGATTGTTGATAGAGTCGCGCATTTTCCAGAGAAATTGCTGCTTGGGTGCAAAGGAAGTTAAGTACTGCAATGCGATCGCTCGTGAATACACCGCTGGTTGATCGATTTTCCAAATATAAAATAGCGTTTAAATTTCCTTGACTGAAAATTGGCAAGCACAATACGCTCTTAGGTTGATGTTGAACGAGGTAATCGTCAATTACAGGAAGCTCAGTCTTGAGATCATCAACCACCACTGTCATTGAAGTATTTTTTACGTAATGAATCAGTTTGATAGGAACCGTAGAGTTATCTTCTAACAGCACAGATTGCAGCACTATCTGTCCTGCATTTGCCATGACCCGAACTTGCCATCGATCATCCTCACAGAGCATTAAGGCACATCCATCTGCTCCGGAGTTTTCCAGCATGGCTTGGGTCAGATTTCTGAGAAGCTCATCTAGGGCGATCGTGCTGGCGAAAGTCTGAGAAATTTGCAGCAACGTAGCCAAATCTAGAGTCTGGTTGATATTGCTAGCAGAATGCGTGTGAGGCGTGGAATGAATTGAATAGACAGGAGCGGTAATACTCGAGAGAGTTTCTAAAATAGTTAAGCGCTGGTTGGCCGCCTGCAAAATAGGTTGCAATAACTGAGGATAACGTTTTTCTAGATCATCGATTTTGGCTTTTGCGCCCCAACGTGCATAGCAGTAATAGGCTTCTTGCATGTAGCCTGCGGCGAATTTTTCTTTACCCCAGTCAAGATAAAACTTAGCAGTAAGTTCATTGGCAAGAGCTTCGTGATGGGTCAACTGCTCCATTTTTGCTGCCAAAATCGCCTGCTCGTACAATTCAATTGCTTCTAGTTTTTGATTTTGAATGCGCGCAATTTCAGCAGAAACTAGCAAAAATTGATGTAGAAAGTTTTCGGGGCAACTGTCAGCCCAAGTCTGAATCTGTTGTTGGTGTGAGTCTATGACTTGCCAGTAACGCTGCTGATCTTGCTCAGAGGCACTTGGATAGATTGCCGTTAGAACCAATAAATAATAAAAATAATATTTAGTTACTGGAAAGAAACCAAAATTGGCTGCAATTTTATCTTGAACAATCTGACAGGCTTGCAGCGCTGCTTCATACTGCTCATAAGTGTAAAACAGCTGTGCTTTTGTATAGTAAAACCAATTCAAACCATGATCAAAGTTGTTTTCGCACCATTTGGTTACGCATAGATCTTCATCAAAAATGTCATCATTCAAACTGTGAATAGACTTGCCCTTACCCTGGAAGTTTTTAATCACTCGCTGTAATGCCAAAAAAGAAAGAAGCATATTAGAGTCGCCTGCCTCTCTCAAAGAATTTAGATATTTTTCAGCATCTTTTTCAACTTCTTGCAAATCTTCTCCAATCTCTAATTTTGTCCAAATAATAAAGAACAAAGCCCAAACACCATAGGTTAGATCACCACAATCTCTGCAACGTTGATAGGATTCCTGGTAAAGAGCAATGTTGGTTACAAAGGGGCGGTTGTAAGGATTGATTGAATGGCAAAACAAATTATTAACCTTGCCAACCAAGTCAGTTCGATTGAATTTTTCATTCAGCTTCAAAGCTACTTGAGCCAGTTCATAGGCTGTTGAGTAATTTTGATCAAATGCTAAGTTCATGGCATAGGTAACATAGCCAAAAGCAGAAAGACTAGTGTTACCGAATTCAAAGGACAATAATACAATTTTTAAAACAGTCAGTTGCAATAAATCAATATTGGCATCCAAGTAAGCTAAAGTCCATAAATCAACCAAAAGGCGCATGATAAAGTTTTGTGAAAGATCAGTTTGCACTGGATGATCATAAAGACTTGCAATATCAATGCTTGCCAAAAACTGCTGTACCTGTTGTTGGTCGTCAGAGATTAATTGTTGTAATTCATTGTCTTGTCTTGGAACTGATAATCCTAAAACTTCTAAGCCTTCTAGCCCCGCAGAAATTCCATTAGCAAAGTTATCCCCTTGAGTCATGCAAAGATTCATCAAAATTGAATAAAGCTTAGCTTGATCTAGGTTGATAGACGTATGCTGGAAAGCGATGTCTAAAAGTTGCTGGCTGGCTTGAAAGTTGCCATTCAAATATTCACATTCAGCACATTCCCGATACAGGGAAAAAGTCAGTTCATAGTTGGCTTCCCAGCCATCAATAGATAGCAGCTCGATTCCAAGGTTTAAGTGCTTAATTGCTGTGGCATGAGCATTAGATTTCTTTGCCTTTTCACCAGCCATTAGATTTAATTGAGCCAGCTTGTGCTTCCAGGATTGATCATTAGTTAAATCAATTCCTATATTTAAGTGATTGACAATATCAAAAACTGTGGCTTCTAATTCTTCCTCTGGCGTACTATTTAGTAGGAGTTGTCCAATTCTGAGATGGGTAGCTTGCTTTTGCTCTTCGGCAATCAAAGAATAAGCCGCTTGCTGCACTCGATCGTGCAGGAATCGATAGGCTGGATTGGCATGATTTTGAGCTTCAATCTGCTCAATTTCTTCAGACTGAAAAAACTTGTAAACCTGAGTGATCGGGATGATTAATCCTTCCTGCAAAGCTCTCCACAAGCAAGTGGCTGCTTCCGTTTGGGATTGCTCTGCCACAATCGCCAGGGTCTGCAAATCAAACTGTGCGCCAATGCAAGCTGCTAACTTCAAGATCTCTTGCGTCGCTGTCGGCAGTTTTTGCAACTGCAACGCCATAAATTCCACCACATCATCCGTCAGCGCCAGAGCATTGACCTGGGCAATATCACATTGCCAATAGCCTTGATCACGGTCAAAGACGATGTACCCATCTTCGTGAAGTGCCTTCAGAAATTGGGTCGTAAAGAAAGGATTCCCTTGGGTTTTACGATCGACCAGTTGAGTCAGCGGCTTTGATAGCTCTTGGCTGCATTTCAACGTATCCGCCACCAAGCAATTGGTATGCTCTAGGCTCAGTGGCAACAAAGTGATTGTATTAACGGTTAAGTTCGCTTTTTCCAATTCCCCGATCGTCAGCATCAGGGGATGAACTGGTGAAACTTCGTTATCCCGATAAGCACCCAACATCAGCAGATAGCCACTGCTTTCCATGAGCACTTTCAGCAATTGCAACGAAGCAGAATCAGACCACTGCAAGTCATCTAGAAAGATTACTAACGGATGGTTAATGGTCGTAAAAACCTGAATAAACTTCTGAAACAATAAATTAAATCGATTCTGGGCTGCGGTTCCTGACAGTTCCGGAGCTGCGGGCTGCTGACCAATGACCTGCTCTAACTCTGGAATTACCTCAATCAAAACCTGCCCATTTTCACCAACAGCTTTGAGGATTTGAGCTTTCCATTCGGCTAATTGACTGTCAGACTCTGAGAGCAGTTGACCCATCAGATCCCGCAAAGCTTGCACGAATGCTGACAGGGGAATGTTGCGATTAAATTGATCAAACTTTCCTTTAATGAAATAGCCTTTTTGCTGAGTGATGGGTTTATGAACTTCATTGACGACGGCAGTTTTCCCAATTCCCGAAAATCCCGCCACCAGCATCAGTTCTGATGCACCTTGGGAAACTCGCTCAAAAGACTTGAGTAAAATTTCAACTTCTGTTTCGCGACCATAGAGTTTTTCAGGGATCAAGAAACGATCGCTCAGATCCCGTTGTCCCAACTCAAATGCGGCAATCGTTCCTGTTGCTTCCCATTGGCTTAAGCATTGCTGCAAATCATGCTGAAGACCCAAGGCACTTTGATATCGATCCTCAGCATTTTTAGCCATCAGCTTGGCCACGATCGCCCCTACGATCCTGGGCACTGACGGATTCACCTGATCCACTGGTTGCGCTGTTTTGGCGATATGACAATGCAACAGCTCCAAGGGATCATTAGAGACAAAGGGAAGCGTATTCGCTATGGTTAGCAATTGATACAGGGTGACTCCTAGGGAATAGTAATCGGCCCGATAGTCAATGCCACGATTCATGCGCCCAGTTTGTTCGGGAGCCAGGTAGGCTAAAGTTCCCTCTAGAATGTTGGGATTTTGAATTTCTTGAGTTTCCTTGGGTAGCAAAGAAGCAATACTAAAGTCAATTAACTTTACTTCTTTCGATTCGGAATCAATCAGAATATTGGCAGGTTTAATATCTTTATGAATAACGCGCTGCTGATGCAGATCGTGCAGAATGGTGGTCAGTTGCAGCGCAATCTTGAGCACTTCGACCCAATTAAGCTGGTGCTGTTGTAGGTATTGATTGAGAGATAGTCCTCCCCAATCTTCCATCACCAGCACATAGCCATTACCGAAGGGCTGAAGATTTAGGGGATGAATAATGCCAGGTAAATTGAGGTTTTTGGCGATCGCGTATTGATTCCGAAATTGCACCAGTTCGCCAAAGGTGGGATAGTCCGACAGCAGGATTTTCAACACCACCGATCGCTGATCACCATCCTGGACAGCTCGATAGACAGCCGTTCGCGATCCTCTGTAGAGCTGCTCGGTGATTGTGTAGCCCGGAATATTGGGTATTGACTGTTCGGATACTCGAGTGGCAGTGGTCATAAGTGATACCAGGAGATCGGCTCAATCCATTCAAGACGCACGACAAATCCTCAAGCACTCGGCACTGCCAGGATATTGATTTAGTGTCTTAGGGCACTTAAGAGATCACTCAGCGATCACTCAGCAATGCGGCTCTATAAATTTTGCGTAAAATTAGGAAAATCTCGGGAATAGTAGAAAAGTGCTGCGTAGAAATTTTCCCAGCACTCAGCACTGACAAGGGACTGATCCAATGTCATGGGGTACCAAGGAGATCACCCAGCAGTATAGCTCTACAAATTTTGCGTAAAATCGGGAAAATCTAGGAAATTACAGGAAAATTCCGAAAAAAAATCCAACTTGTTGGAGCAGGAAAGCGCTAATTGCTCAACACTGAGGCGAGAGGCTGAGGCTGCTGCTCAAAGAAGCGAATGCTGGTGGGCGTGCGGTTTTTGAGATCGGGGGCGTAGCGGGCTAGGTGGCGCACTACCCGATCGTTCACCCACAAAATGATGGGAAACCGAAACTGATGAGTGAAGGCGTTGAAGGCCCGATTGGTGGCCACCAACAGATCATCCAGTTCTTCTAGGGTTTCCAGCCCAGTGACCACCAAAGCTTGAGGCGGGTGTTGGTGGCAAAGGTGTTGGATTGGTGACAAGAGCGATCGGGCGGAGGTGGGCAACTGCAAGCACCCGACCTCCAAGGACAGCATCTCGCGTAAGCGATTAGTGGCACAACGCTGAACCGTTGGATCGTTGCAGTGCGCCAGAATCAGGGCAAATTCTCCCTGCTGGTGCAACAGAGTTCTGGCCAAAATGGCAACAGATCGCTCATTGGCGTTGGCGAGACCGCCTGGAACTTTGGGGCCCATGGCTTAACGCTCCTCTTTGGGAACAGTCGCATGACTGCTACGTATTGCGCCTGGGTGGATGGGTTAGGCCCAGGCGGCGATCATCTGGGAGTTAGCGGTTTTGTTGCTGCCAAGCTTGAAACCAATCGGTTTCTTCGAGGGAAGGGTTGATGCCAAACCACCGTCCCTGGGCATCGCGGTACTCGTAAACAATTTGAGTCCGCAGCAGCATTTGGTAGCTGTCCTCGCCACGCACACTTTGTTCGCGGACAACCTGGAAAAGGCGCTCTCGCTCAATGTCATCGATCGACAGGGTGAGATCGTCCCGACTGTCGCGAATGGCGCGCTCCAAGTTCGCCCGAGCAAAGGGAGGGTCTTCCTGCTGTAGGCAGCGATAGAGTAATCCTAACAGGCTTCGGGGGTGACCACCACTGACCCGACAAAGACGATTTAGGGTTTCCAAGTCTTCAAAAACTTCGCTGACATGGCTGAGTGCTTCGGTGGGAGAAAGGTTTGGGAAAGCCCTCGCCAAAACAGCCGATCGCAAGGCTTCCATGCCTGGTTCAAAGGGTTCCCCATTCCGAGTCCGCACCGGAATCATTGACAATACTTTGGGAGCCAAACCGCCGCCTAAGCGGTTTTTCATCGCTTCGTATTCGTCAGCAAACATTAACGAAAGGGGAACGGTGTAGACCAAATGGCAATTAATTCGCCGGAGCTGAGCACCGCGATCGATAAATAAATATTCCGGTTGCCGCCGCCCGATCGAGGGTAAGGTGCGGCTATCCACCCGATCGAGGTTATCCACAATCACCACTAGGCCCTTCTTGCCGCGCCGCAGCAATTCTTGGGTGGCCCGCTGAATAATTTCCTCGTTAATGGCCCGCAGAATTCCCTCCGTTCGCGGTTCCAGGTATTGCCGCAATTGGCTGCGTAGTTTGGGATTGTCCTGGGTTTTAGCGGTAATTTTGGCGATTCCTAGGGAAACCTCCGCCTGAGCACCCAGCTCGATCGGGGTTTGCAGAAAATCTGAAACCTCTTGGAACAAATTGGCAAAATAGCTGGGTTTCAACTTAATGCCGACGGCATCTAAGTTTTCGCTGACCTGGCGAGTAATGGCCAACAAAATATCACTAATATCCACATCGGCCATGTCTAAGTCTTGGGTAGACTCGAAATAGACCACATGGAAATTCTCTTGCTCCAGTTCAGCTTTCAACCGCAAGAGTTCCGTGGATTTTCCACAGCCAATGTGTCCCGTAAAAAGCTGACAAGTGGGCACATCGGGAGAAATTCGGACGATCGTCCGTTTCAGCTCACCGATGATATTGCCACCGCGCACATTCGAGAAATCAATATAGTATTTTCGATCTTCCGGCTTGGCGAGATCGAGCGTATAGGAAGGATTACAGGCCTTAAAGAAGCGGGATATATCGTCAATTGCCATGGTACTGAGAAATATCGGCCAAAGAAAACAGCAACAATCGACTTGGACTAGGGCTACGATGCAACCATCATGACCAACCTAGCGATCAAAGTACAGGGACACCGGCATTCACCCTGAAATCTATTCCTGAAATCTTGTCCTGAAATCTTGAAATTGATTGAAGTTGTGCAGTTTGTCCTGGGTTGCTGCTGCGGTGGGCATGGCGAGCAGCGGCAACTATTCTAAAGGGCCCCATTTTGAATTGGGGTTGGGGGTCTTGGCCACTGAAGCTCAGGAGAAATCAGCAATCCCTTGCAGGAAGCCATTATTCAGGACACTATTCCAGACGCTATTACATAAAACAGATCAGTTAAATGGGCCAGATGTTTAACGGGCCAGATGACGGGCCGGATCCAGATCTGGATCCGCTTGTTCCCTTGTCTCGTCGCCACTTGGATCTGCGGCGATCGCACCTTCGCCGTCGTCGCCACTGGAAAATTGCGCGGCGGAGTTGGCGCTTGGTGGCAGTGGGGTTGGTGGCGATCGCAACGGCCAGCTTGGTTACGTCTGCCCCTTGGGTGATTCGGGGGCCCGAACAGGTGGACGTGTTGGGCAATCGGATGCTGAGCGATGATCACGTGCGATCGCTCCTGGGCATCAGCTATCCCCAATCTTTGTGGAAACTCCAGCCCCAAGTGATTGCCGCCAGTTTGCGGGCCAGGGGCCCCGTGGCCCATGCGGAAGTCACTCGCCAACTGTTGCCGCCCAAGTTGGTGGTGCAGGTCACGGAGTTGTTTCCGGTGGCTGTGATTGAGTCCACGGTTCCGGTGCAACGGGCTGGCGGCAACCCACGCGCCCAAATCGGTCTGATGGACAGCCAGGGCACTTGGATTGAGCTAGAGCGCTACCAAGCCATGCGCCCTGTTCCCCAATTGCCCGTGCTCAAGGCGATCGGGGACTATGGCACGATCCAACGGGAATGGGCTTTTATCTACCGTTGGCTGAGTCTGTCGCCCGTGGCCGTGCAGGTGGTGGATTGGCGCAACCCCCGATCGATCCGTTTGCAAACGGAATTGGGGCCCGTGGAATTGGGAACCTATGGGCGCGATCGCTGGGCCCAGCAAATGGCCCTCCTGGCGCGGATGCGATCGCTCCCGCAACAACTTGATCCCAGGCAAATTGATCACATTGATTTTCGGGATTTAGAGCGACCCGCCATCCAAATGCGATCCACCACTCTGGACAAGGGAGCACAACAACAGCTAAAACCACCCTAGTAACACTGTTGTTGCCTGAGCACATTGCCTGAGCACATTGCCCGAGCATTCCACCCGTTGATCGGATTTCCGCCTCAGCAACTTCCCCACACTCGTTTACGCCCCGGCCCCCTTGATCCAACAGCCGCCAGATTGCTGAGATAACTTTTTTCCAGCAACTTTCAGCAACTTACCCTATAGTTGTCTACAAATTCTGTAAATTCTGTCGGTTGGACAATCTAACCTTCGACCCTTTTAGCTTGCCAATCCCATGACGCTTAATGACCGCCTGGGGCCTGCCCAAGACAACCCAACCGCCTACGACTCCGCCGAGTACCCCCGTGGAGCCAGCGGAGCCTATGGAAGTGCTGGCCTGCCCCTCAGCAATATCGGTAGCGGCTTTAAGAATAATGGAGATGGCGGGATGCAGCCCGGTGAAACTGCCAAAGGAAGCGAGATCGTGCCAGGAAGCATCGCCCGTATTAAGGTCATTGGCGTAGGTGGTGGCGGCGGCAACGCTGTGAACCGCATGATTGCCAGCCAAATTTCCGGCATTGAGTTTTGGTCCATCAACACCGATGCCCAAGCCCTGACCCAATCGGCGGCCCAAAACCGCTTGCAAATTGGTCAAAAGCTAACCAAGGGGCTGGGGGCTGGCGGCAACCGCACCATTGGCAAAAGCGCCGCTGAAGAGTCCCGGGAAGAAATTGCCAACCTGGTGCAAAACACAGAATTGGTCTTCATTACGGCCGGCATGGGCGGCGGCACTGGAACCGGGGCCGCCCCGATCGTGGCGGAAATGGCGAAAGAAGCCGGTGCGCTGACGGTGGCAGTGGTGACCCGGCCCTTTAAGTTTGAAGGGCGGCGGCGGATGGCCCAAGCCGAAGAAGGCATTGCGGAACTGCAAGCCCAGGTGGACACCACGATCATCATCCCTAACGATCGCCTGTTGGCCGCCATTCCAGAACAAACCCCCGTCCAAGAAGCCTTCCAGTTTGCCGATGACGTGTTGCGGCAAGGGGTTCAGGGGATCTCTGATATCATCACCATTCCCGGTTTGGTGAATGTGGACTTTGCCGATGTGCGGGCAGTGATGGCCGATGCCGGTTCGGCGCTAATGGGCATTGGTATTGGTTCTGGTAAGTCCCGGGCCCGCGATGCGGCCAATGCGGCTATTTCCTCCCCGCTGCTCGAAGCCAGCATTGAAGGGGCCAAGGGTGTGGTCTTGAATATTACGGGCGGTCGCGATCTAACCCTCCATGAGGTGAATGCGGCCGCTGAAGCGATCTATGAAGTGGTTGACCCGAACGCCAACATCATCTTCGGCGCGGTGATTGATGAGCGACTGCAAGGGGAAATTTGCGTCACGGTCATTGCAACGGGCTTTTCGGCAGATTTGCCCCCCAGTCCGGCGGCGGGCCGCTTGGGCACTGGTTTACCGCGATCGACCCCCAAGCCCCTCCCAAACCCCACGGGCGACCAAAAGGGCAACAGCATGTTGGGTGGGCTAGATATTCCCGAGTTCCTGCAACGGCGGCGGAATCCCTAGGCTCCCCGATCCCACCCGATCTTGATCGTCCTAGATCATCTAGACCATGAGCCAGGGATTGCAGCCCCCGATCGCCCTGACCATTGCCGGTTCCGATAGCGGCGGTGGCGCGGGAATTCAAGCCGACTTAAAAACCTTCGCCATGCACTGTGTTCACGGTGCTTGTGCTTTAACCTGCGTGACGGCCCAAAACACCTTGGGGGTCACCAGGGTTGACCCATTGGCTCCGGCGGCGGTGGTGGCCCAAATTGATGCGGTGGCGATCGATTTAGGCATCGCAGCGGCCAAAACGGGCATGTTGCTGAATCGAGACATTATTTCGGCCGTGGTCGATCGGCTCACGGCCGACCCGTTACCGGCCTTGGTTGTGGATCCGGTGATGGTGTCCCGCACGGGGGCGCAGTTGATTGATGATGACGCGGTGGCACTGATGCGCGATCGGCTGTTGCCCTTGGCGACGGTGGCCACGCCCAATTGCTATGAGGCGCAATTATTGGCCGGACGGGCGATCGAGTCCTTGGCGGATTTGATCGCGGCGGCGAAAACCATTTGGCAGTTGGGGCCCCAGGCGGTGGTGGTGAAGGGGGGTGGTTTGCCGGGAGATTTACGGGGCGTGGATGTGTGGTTTGCGGGCGATGAACCGGTGGTGTTGCGAACGGAAACCGTGGACACCCCCCACACCCACGGCACGGGCTGTAGTTTGTCTGCGGCGATCGCAGCGAACTTGGCCTTGGGGCAAGCCCCCTTGGCGGCAACCCAGGCAGCCAAAACCTACGTCACGCAAGCATTGCGCCATGCTCTGGCGATCGGGCAAGGCCAGGGGCCAATCGGGCACTTTTTCCCATTGTTGAACGGTTGGTTGAACGGTTAATCGCCCCTGCATCGCACCCCGTGAATTCCTGACTACCGATCCCCAACCACCAATCCCTCACCGCGATCACACCCTCATTCCCCAATCCTGGAAGTTTTGAGCAGGAAATTGCCTGAACGCGCTGAATTTTCAGCAATCTCAGCTTCCTAGCGGGCGTGGGCAGATTTGACGACCGATCATCGGCCAGTTTCGCAGGCGACAATCAGCCCCTCCCCAGTCCGGAAGTCTGCTGCTTCGGTAGGAAGAGGAAAAAAGATGGTGACGATCGCTACGACCAGTGGTGAAAACACGGAAATTGGGCGATCGGGGACAGGCTGCTGCATGACTGAGATCGGTCTCCGTTTGCGATCGCCGTCGCCATCTGTGATTGCTAACCGAGTGAAACTAGAGATATCACAAGCATGATGGGCGATCGAGCAATGATGAGCACGCATTCCCCCAAATCTGGCCAGCGTCCAGAGGACAACGTGCGGGCGATCGCCGACGCGTTGGCCGTCTATCTCGCTTGGTCGTTTCGCAACAGTGTGACGCAGGTCAAAAAAACAACAACCGCTACCCCGGAAGTGCCCGCTGCGGGGCGGTCAGCTTCGGATTCCCAACCAGCAACCACGGTCGAAGCCATGGCCGACCAACCGCCAGCCGGTTTGGCCGACTCTGGGGCCCCGTCTGCAACTTCGGAGAACACTGAGGATGACTCAGTGAATTTACGGAGATTGACCCAGTTCGCGCAACCGGGCCCGGACGCGATCGAGCCAATTTCCTGCTCTGAGTCATCTTCTGAGTCACGGCCGACGGCTGAACTGCGGGCGGAAACGGAACCCTCCCGTCAATTGCCAGGGTTGACTGCGGCCATGACCACCACGGAAACCATGACCAGCGGCGTGAATTTCCAAAGTGAGCGATCAAGCACTGCCACTTCTGCTCAAGGATCGCCAGACTCCGATTGGGTAGATTTTTGGGCCGATCCTTGGGATACGGCTCTGGAACCGGGCATGGGTTAAACCAGTTCTCACTCGATCGCCTAGCGACAACCCTTGCAGCCGACTTTCACGGCCAAACCATTCTGAGCAACTAGTAGCATGACAGGCTGAATACATTGGGTCAAAGTTGCGGAGCCAGTCGTGGTAACAAGGGGCTTAAGCCCCTTGCTGATTAACGATCAGGCGACGGTAACAGCCATGTGATTTAACCCAGCGAATTAAGGCAGCCATGCTAATAGGGCGAATTTTCTGAACCGACCGCCCTAAACCAGCCAGCCCGTTTCGTCATCATTACTCTTGCGCGGGTCGATCGGGCCCGAGACCGAACGGCGCGGCGGCAATCGGCGCGGGGTCGGTGCATTGGGACGAGTCAGGGGCTTCGGCAGGTTGCGATCGTTCATCGGGTCGATCGGGGCGGGGGCAACCGGCGGAGCCAAATTCAGAATGCGGGGTTTGCTGCGGCGCTCCGGCACGATCGGGGCTGCCAACTTAGCTGGCAATTGTGGTGGTGTGCTGGCGGGGAGGCTACGGCTAGCGATCGCCGGGGCCGCAGGTTCCGCTTGCTGAGCTAACCACAACCGCAACCCATCCTCGATCGCATTTCCAGGTGCATCGGTCAGTTCCAACACCCGATTGATCAAGGTCGGATCCAAGAAAACCGTATATTGCTCGCGATGTTGGCTGGACTGACCGGATGGGGCGGATGGTGCAGACATGGAAAGCGTAGCGATCGGGTGGGCAAATAACTCAATCCATTGTCGCCTGTTTTGGGGCCGATCGCCCATTGACCTGGGGCCCAACCAATCCCGAGTGGACGATCGGCGGGTCAACCTCACTCGGGCAGACGACAGCCACCGATCGGCCACTAGCAGGCAGGTAACAAGCCATGGGGGCGGCAATTGACTGGGCCAAATGGCTTGGGAAATTGGTCGAGCAAGATTGGGTAGAAATTCGGCAAAAAATTGACAAAAAAAAGGAGAGTCGTTGCGGACTCTCCCAGTCATCAGGGTGCATCTACTTAGCACAGTATAACAGCAGGAGGGCGAGGGGTGTCACCCCCCTTTTTGAAATTTTGATGAATTCTTGGAAACCCAGCCGGCCGATCGCCTAGCCATTCAGCAACTCCTCCAGCAATTGGTTCGTGAGCTTCGGATCCACGCGGCCGCCGCTCTCTCTCATCAGTTGCCCCACAAAGAAGCCCTTCAGCTTGGTTTTTCCAGCGCGATATTGTTCCAGTTCCGCCGGATGGGCCGCCAAAACCTTTTTGATTAGGGCCTTGATCACCCCTTGGTCAGAAATTTGCACCAACCCCTTGAGATTGACCAGGGCCTTGGGCGAGCCACCCTCCGTTAGCAGCTCCGGCAGAATGTCCTTGGCGATTTTGCCGCTGATGGTTCCATTCACAATTAACCCCACCAACTCTGCCAACTCCGCCGGTTTTAGGGCCAAGTTTTCGATCGACTGTTTTTCGTTCCTCAGCCAAGCGGCAATATCGCCCATGATCCAATTCGCCGCCTGTTTTGCATCACCCCCAGCGGTCACCGTGGCTTCAAAATATTCCGCCACCGCCCGCTCATCGGTCAGCACCTGGGCATCGTAGGCCGACAGCCCCAACTCCGTTTCATAGCGATGGCGCTTTTGGGCAGGCAACTCCGGTAACTCCTCACGCCAAGATTCCCGTTGCTCTTCCGACACCACGATCGGGGTGAGATCCGGCTCTGGGAAATAGCGATAGTCGCTGGAGCCTTCCTTAGAGCGCATGGAAATGGTGCGTTGGCTGCCCTCTTCCCAAAGACGGGTTTCTTGGACGATCGGCTCGCCGGTTGCGATCGCCTCAATTTGGCGCTCAATTTCGTACTCGATCGCCCGCTGAATCGCGTTGAACGAGTTCATATTTTTGATTTCAACCTTCGTGCCAAAGGCCTTTTGGCCCACCGGTCGCACCGACACATTCACATCACAGCGCAGGGAACCCTCCTGCATGTTGCCGTCACTGATGCCCAAATAGCGCACAATACGGCGCAGTTCCTTGGCATATTCCGCCGCCTCTTGGCCCGTGCGAATATCCGGCTCCGAAACGATTTCCACCAGCGGCACACCGGCTCGGTTGTAGTCCACCAGGGAATAGGCTGACCCGGCCAGGCGATCGGCCCCCGCATGAACCAACTTGCCCGCGTCTTCTTCCATGTGCAAACGGGTGATGCCAATCCGTTTGCGGGTGGCGTTCCCTTGCTTGTCCACAATTTCAATTTCCAGCCAGCCATGCTCCGCGATCGGCAGGTCGTATTGGGAAATTTGATAATTTTTGGGCAAGTCGGGATAGAAATATTGCTTGCGATCGAACTTGCTGTAGGGGGCGATCTGACAATTGAGCGCCAAGCCCGCCTTCACCGCATATTCCAACACCTTTTGATTCAGCACCGGCAGCGTGCCCGGCAACCCCAAGCACACCGGATCCACGTGGGTGTTGGGATCGGCTCCAAACTCCGTGGAACTGCTACAGAAAATTTTGCTTTCCGTGCTCAGTTGGCAGTGGGTCTCGAGACCAATGACGGCTTCGTATTCGGTCTTGGCAGGCGCGGCAACGGTCATATGCTTGGCTGAACTTGCTGTGAGTGACGGATGAGAAGTTAATGAACCGAAAGTGCATGAACCAGAGTTGAATGAACCCAGAGGAACTGAGTCCGGCTGAATCAGAAGACCGATTCAGTAGACCGATTCAGTGTCCATGGCCCATGGCCCGTCCAGTATTCCTACTGTGGGTCTTTGAGCGCGATCGGCCTAGAATCCCGAGAGGGCCCCAGTTGGCATGATTGAAAGGGTGAATCAACCGTTGAGCCAGTGGCCAAATCAACTAGCCAGACCATCACCCGATCAAAAACCCGATCAAAGCGCTCGGACTTCATTCTATCGCTAGCGATCGCCCGGCCCCGGTTGGAAGCAAAACTTTTGACGGTTGACCGGGCCATCGACCGGGCGCTTGACCTAGTAATTTTGACTGGCTTTTTGACTGGAATTCATTTCCAGGATTCAACAACTCAAGGATTCAATAACGGAGGGTGGCCGTGCAACGCAAGGGGCAAATCCTGATTGGGCTGTTGGGAGTGTTGGGGGTGTTGGCGGTTGCGGGGCTGGGTCTGGAGTGGTGGCTGCGTAGTGACCCGATTTTGAGGGCAGCGCGATCGGCCTATGACCAAGCCAACTGTGCCGCCGCAATCCCTCGGTTTCAGCAGGTAGCCGATCGATCCACTCCGGACGATCGAGACCCAACGGCCGTGGAAAGTCGCTATCGATTAGCGGAATGTCAGCTTTATCAAACCGCTGAACAGGCCCAAAAGGCTCGCCAATTGAACAAGGCGTTTGGAGCCTATGTGCAATTTGCCAAGATTTATCCCCACAGTGCGCTAATTGGCGCGGTGCGGGCTAATGTGCGCCGAATTTTGGATCGCACCAGTCCGGGCAGCCTAGCCAGTCCGGAAGCTTGCCGAGGGTTAACCATCCTGCTCGATCGGGCCGTGGTCAGTGCCGAGCACCCCAGCGCACCGCTGTTGTTGTTGACCTGTGGGCGGCTGTTTACCCAACGGGCTGAATATGCCCGGGCTGTCCATACCTATGTGGCTCTGGAAATTCACTATCCCGATCATCCCGTGATGGAACTGTTTCCGGAGGAGCTGGCCCAAGTGCTGCGGTTGGGGCAATTTTCGGAATCTTCGGTGCGCAATATCTATCAGGTGATTGAGCAACGGGATTTGGATCGACTGAATTGGACAGCCCGCCCGGAACCGGATACGGACTGGATGATGGCGAATCCGCGCTCTTGGGAATTGGTGCAACAGTGGCTGGCCAATCCGGAATCTTGGCTGATTCTGGGAGGCGGGGCGGTGGGTTTGGGGTTGGGGCTGGCGGCCAGTCGCTGGTGGCGGAACCGATCGCCCCGGCCCCGGCGATCGATTCGCCCCGCCGCGTCCCCTCGGCCCAAGAGAGATCGCCCCGCTAGGGCCACGACAACTGCTCAACCCCGTGGCATCAACCTCACCAATGGGCAATATCGCCTTGGTAAGCAATCGCTCGATCACCTACACTCTGACCGGCCCACTCAGCCCCAGGCTACTGCGTCACCGCCAACGGCACAAACAACGCAGCACCTAAGCAGCACCAACCCAGAAAGCCTTCATTCCAAACCTGGTCAATATCGCTTCGATCAGTTAGCCCTCAAGCGCCAACAGCGCTCACAGAGAGCGCGTCAGGCAAAGCACCAGCCTCCAACCAATAGCAACAAACGGCCCAATAACAACAAACAGCCTCCCCATTCACCTCATCGTCGCCCAGCGGCCGCACCCCGCCGCCGTCCCAGCCAATCCCTGGAAAGGCAATTGCTCCTGATGGTGCAACAAAACCGGCCCACGGCTGAACGGTTGGTTGATCTGGAGCGAGCGCGCGTGCCCGACCAATCGGAGGATTGGTACTGGCAAGCGGCGATCGAGCGGCTCATTCGCGATCGGCGCTAATCAATTGCTGCTAATCAATTGCTGCTAACCAATTGTTCCTAACCAATCGTTGCTAACCCAACCAGGAATCTTTAGGGTTGAACCGGGCGATCGCGATTGGCCAACCACCAACCCAGCCCAATGCCCAGAAAGCTGCAAACCAAATCCACCCCACTAAAGGTGCGATTAGGGGACAGGCTTTGTAACCATTCTTCCGCCGCCGTCCAAATTGCAAAGCCCAAGGGAAACAGAGGCCAAGCGCGGCCGCCCAGGCGGATGGTTTTCCAGCGGCTGAAGCGGTGGCCCAGGTAGCTGCCCATGGCGTAGAGGATGATGTGACCGGGGATGTCGTAGTGGGGAATTTTGCCTAAAAAACTGGGCAAATTTCCCGTGTAGGCCAGCCAAAGAATGCCGCAAAACAACAGGCCATAGAAGGGAGCCAGCCATCGCATCCAATCCACACGGGGCGATCGGGCGGCGGGCGTGGGGTCGGGTTCGCTGGGGCGATCAAGCGGTGACATAGGTGGAGTTAAGGGTCTGGAATGGGCGGCAAAGGATCCGGCAGCGATCGCACCCGCAGGTCTTGATAAAACTCCGTTTGATCCAATTCCACCTTCGATTGGGATGCCAGCAGCAGCAACGCCCAAAAGGCCCCTGCCCGATCGCTTTTGGTGGGTTGGTCACTGAGCAGCTCACCTTGACCCATTGACCCATGATGCGCGATCGTCAGCGGAATTGCCTGGGGGCCCGTGCGGGGGACTTGAGCGACCAATTCATCAAAACTCAGCCATCGATCGCCAAAGGGGCGCAAAAATGCCGCCAAGGCCTCCGAAACTTCCCCTAGGTTTTCTTGGTGCGCCAGTTGCTGCACCGCGCGCATTTTTTGACGGCGATTGGGGCGGCGGGTTTTGCGGGGGCGGGCCGGTTGGGTGGCCAACAGGCTGGCCACCTGCTGCAATTGCTCAATCATGTCGCCCAAGGACACGCGCCGCTGGCCGGTTTGGGGAGCCACGCCGCGCCGCTTCAGGCATTGTTCCAAATGCAGGGGCAACCGACCACGGGCGATCGCCTCAATGGCAGCTTCCGCTTCTTCTTCCCAATCATCGCCCTCCGTCAGCGGTGGAAATTCGGCCAGGGTCAACCGGTTCGCCTTAATCAACACCAACAGGGCCGCCGAAACAAAGGCCTGAGCCGATCGAGACAGATGCACATCGTAGGCCGCCTTACCCATTTGGCTTGCCACCGGTTCGATTGCCCGTTGCAGTTGATCCAAGTACCGATCCAACACCTCCACGGCCCGCACATCCCACGGGTCGATCGACCCCTGTTCCGCCATTTCAATCAATGAGGCGATCGTTTCTTGGATGACTAATCCAGCCATAGGTGACGGTGGAGAAGGGGCGTGGAAATAGTTGGGTTAGCGTGCTGGGGTTGGAAAACTTGGGTTAAAAAAACGGGCTGAAACACTAGTGATGACCCAGGGATTCCCGATTGGACTGTTGCAACCACTCGATCGTCCGGCGACAGCCTTCCTCAAAGGACACCGGAGCACGATAACCCAAGCGGGTTTCCGCCTCTGTTAAGGGTAAATGCCATTGGCAGCGGTAGAGAGCCGAAAGCTCCTGATTCAAAGGCGACAACACCGGGCGCGGCCGCTGGCCGCTGGCTCGTTTGCGTTGGGCCTGCAAACCCGATAGTAGTGTCCCCACCAGGCGCATTCCCCGCAGTGTTTCCCGCAACTCTTCCTTCACACTGGGGCGAAAGGCTTCGATGTTGACGTTGGGCAGTTGATCAAAGGATTGACCGAGGGCCGCCGCGATCGGGCGGTAAAGGTCAGCCCAAGTCACCACTTCCTGATCTCCAATGAAAAAGGCCGCGCGATCGACCTTGGCCGCTTCGGCCGCCAGCGCAATCCCATGAACTAAGTTATCCACATAGACACTGTTGCAAATGCCGCGCCCATAGTCCGCTTGGTAAGCCACGCCATCGGTGACCGCATTAGCAAAAGCCTCGATCCAAGTGGATTTGGGGCCCCAAACAATCCCGGGGCGGATGATGACTAATTCGGTTTTGGTCTGTGCTCGATCGGCCTGTAAGCGCCACTCTGCCCTCACCTTGGCGTTGTTGTAGGCGATCGGGTAGTTGTCCCGCAGGGGGCTTTTTTCCGTGGTGCCGGGGGCCGGCGCTTGGCCATGCACCACGGCACTGCTGAGATAGATAAATCGTTTCACCTCAGCATCGGCGGCCGCCTGGTAAACCACGGGCGCGTTTTTGCGCACAAAACTGGGACTACCGGCCAGGCAATAGACCGCCGCTTGGCAACCCGTCAGGGCTTGGGCCAGGGAAGTCGGTTTGGTGGCATCAGCGATCCGGGCGATCGCCCCTTCCGGCACGCGCTTGGGCACCGATCGCCCGATCGCCACCACCGTGAAGTTCGGATCCTGCGCCAACATCTCCACGACTCGCTGGCCAATAAACCCGCTGGCCCCAATTACGCCCAAGGTTACGGTCATCGTTGCCCACTCACTCCATAGCTCGGAAAATTTGGATTGGGAAATGGGGACAGTGATCGAAAATCTCGAAATCGAAAATATCGAAATCGAAAGTATCAAAATCGAAAATATCGAAAATGATGTTCTAGTCCCGCTCCGTGCGTACCCATTCCGTCTGTCGCCGCTTCAGGAATCCCAAATAAATCGGCACTTTTTGCAGCACATAGATCGGAATCATCAGCAACATTCGGGCTGACAGAAACGGCCGCCCCACTCGCCACCAAGCCAGGCCGATCGCCCCAAACAAAACCAACCCCAACACCCCCATCCCGATCGCGGGTTGCCAACGCCCCACCAGGGCCCCCAAACCAGTCACCGCGATCACCGCACCCACCCAAATCATCACCAAAAACGACAGAGGCGGCACTAGCAAATCCAACCCCATCACCAACAGGGGGCCATTGCCGGTGCGAATGGCACGCCCCAACAATGGCGGCACAACAGAAATCATCGTTTGCAAATGGCCATGCTCCCAGCGGGTGCGTTGGCTGGTGGCGGCGCTTTCGGCCTGGGGCAACCGACCGGTCACGGGCGCATCGGGACAAAACAACGGCGGCGAGCCGGCCACCGTCAGATCAATGCCCATTTGCATATCCTCTACCAGATTGCCGCTAGCCAGGGGCAGTTGGGCGATCGCTTGCCAGGGAAATGCCATCCCCGTTCCATTTAACAGACAGGGCAACCCCAACCGCCGCAATCCCTCCGATCGGGCAAAATTTTTGACCGCAAAGGCAAAGGCCGAAACCCGCCGCGCCGCGCTGGGCGATGGCGGCAGTTCCATCAAATAGCGTCCTTGCACCGGGCGATTGTGCTTCAGCGCCCACTGCCCCAAACGATCTAGGCTGCCCGGCTCCAGGGTGCAATCCGCATCCACAATCACCACCACCTCCGGCGGCTCCTGGGCCAACACCCGCACCCCAAAATCGAGAGCATAGCCCTTGCCCCGCTGCTCGGTGTTGAAGCGCTCCGCCACATCTGCACCGGCCGATCGAGCCAGTTCCGCCGTGGCATCGGTGCAGTTATCCGCCACCACCAGAAGCCGATCGCCCGGTTGCAACTGGGGCTGAATGGCTTGGATGGTTGTCCCGATCGAGGCCGCCTCATTGTGAGCCGGAATCAGCACCGCCACCCTGGGCCGCCGCCAACCCGCCGTGGAGGGCGATCGGCCAAAACCCGGCAACAGCCCTCCCACCAAACACTCGATCGCCAACATCGCGATCGGCAACGACACCAGACCCGTCACCCCCCACAGGGCCCACTCCACCCCCAAGGCGACCCCAACCACCCCAGATTCAAGCAGCAGCGGCGGCATCGGTTGCCAGATTGAGAAGCAGTTAGCCATAGGTCGATCGCCTGAGAAATAAAGAGTCTTGTGGTGATTAGTTGAGCGAATCGCCTTCGCCAACCCCAAGGGCCAACTCAGGGCCTCATGAGCGCCGAATTTTCGTCAAATCTGCGCCAAATAGGTCAATCACTGTCACTTTACCTAGCTGAAATATCAGTCGCAATACTCGTCAAAACACCCTTAATCGGCTCCATTCTGCCTAAAACCACAGGGCTTGCAAAGGGCTTCAGTCAAGAATTGCCAGATTAGGAGAACTTCCCCATTATCTCCAATTGGCTTAATTCAACCCCAATTCAGACTCGATTCAGCTGGGGAAATTCACTAGTCAGTTTTTTAAAGACTTTTTGAATGATTGATCGAAAAACGATGGTCTTGATGCCCTCAATCACGGTGGGCATTATGATAGCTTCATAAGGATCCGGGGTGCAAGCCAACATTGGGCAAGGCCATTACAGCTATTAATTGGGCATCGCGATTAGGCCCTGGATGAAACAGGCAAATTGGATCGTTCAACTGAGCCATTGAATTCGGCCATTAGACCAATTTTGACCTAATGGGGAAATTAACCCTGAGGCTGTTCCCCAAGGGTGGATGAATATCACGAGTGCAGCGAGTGTATTTGACCAGATATCTGGAGCGATCAGCATTTTTGTCTTTCGAGCCACTGATTATCCATCTCTCATCACTGCACAATCACTCTGAGTGTCACATCTCAATAACTACCTATTTTGGAGAGGCTGCCATGACCTCGATCGCACCCAAGGTTCCGATTCTGAACATCACGCTCGACAACATTTCCCAACAGAAGTTGTTGGCAAATTTGAAACGGGGCGGTTGGGTGACCACGCCCAATATTGACCATTTGGTTAAAACTCGGAGAGATGAGGTTTTTGACACGATCTATCACAAAGCCGATTACTTGGTTTGTGATAGCCAGGTTTTGATTTTTGTGGCCAAGCTGATGGGCTACCACATCACTGACAAAATCTCGGGATCCGATTTCTTTCCGGTTTTTTATGAATACTATGCCCATGACCCAGAGATGACTATTTTTCTGCTGGGGGCCATGGAGGGAGTGGCCGAAAAGGCTCGCCATCTCATTAATGAAAAGGTGGGTCGCGAAATGGTTACGGGGGTTTATTCGCCGCCTTTTGGCTTTGAGCGCGACCCGGTGGAATGCGCCAAGATTGTTGACTTGATTAATCAATCGCGGGCTAATGTTCTGCTGGTGGGAGTTGGCGCACCCAAGCAAGAAAAGTGGTTTTATCGCCATCGCCATTTGCTGAAACATGTGACGGTGGCCTTTGGTTTTGGGGCGACGATCGACTTTGAGGCGGGCAATGTGCCCCGATCGCCCCGCTGGATGAGCCATGTGGGTTTGGAGTGGCTATTTCGGTTGTCCTGTGAGCCAAAGCGTCTTTGGCGGCGCTATTTGGTGGAGAGTTTGCCGTTTTTTATGGATTTGGGGGCGGCCCTGTTGGGTCGCTACCGACTGCACCGACCGATCGGGATCTTGCTGCAAGAGGCGGGATTTTTAACCGAAGGGCAATTGCAGGAGCTAATTGAGTGGTATGAACTACGCCAGCCGCTACCCCTAGAACAAATTCTGTTAGCCAAGGGCGTGGTGCAGCCACCGGTTTTGCAGTTTTTTGAAACAGTTTTGCCACGGTTGGGCGAGCGATCGGGGGTGGATCTCCAGTCGCGATCGGCGATCGTTCAGCTCTGCGAACAGGCTGGATTATTGACCCCTCAACAACTCCGGGAGTTGGAAGCCGGTGACAGCCCATCACCGGAATTGGTGGCGATCCAGCGAGGGTGGTTGAGCGCCCAAATGGTGCGGCTGTTGCAATTGGCAATCCCGTCCGGCGGCCTGACCCTGAAGCCCGAGGCGGCCCTTTACCGAGCTGGGTTGATTGATTTTGATTGGATTGCGGCGGCTCGGGCCTATCAACGCAATCCCCAGTGGCTAACGTTGGGCGAGTTGGCGGTGGCTCGGGGCTTAATTTCCCATCGTCTCCTGGTGTTTATGCAGGAACACCAAGCAGAACTGTCAGCCTTGCCCGATCCCCAGGCCCTGCGCGATCGGTTGGAGGCGGCGGGGTTGGGCACACCCCACGGTTTGGAGAGGACAGTTTAGCGGCCAGGGCCGTTGAGATATTCGATCGTCCCTCGGGCGATCGCCCAGGCCATTTGCGATCGCCAAGTGGGATTGGTCAGCAGGGCCGCATCTTGTCGGCCCGTCACAAAACCGGTTTCCACCAAAATTGAGGGCATTCGACTGTTACGCAGCACATAGAACCGAGCCGTGCGCACCCCGCGATTGCGCATGAACGGAAAGGCGCGCATGATGCTTTGTTGCACCGCCTGGGCCAACTGGCCACCGGACTGGTGGTAGTAGGTTTCCACGCCGCTCACGTCCGGGCGATTAATGCCCGCTGAGTTGGCATGGACGCTAATAAACACGGTGGCATTAATGCGGTTAGCCAACTGGGTACGCCCATCAAGGCTGATGAAGGTGTCGTCATCGCGGGTCAAAACCACGTCGGCCCCTTGGCGACGCAGCAGAGCCGCCAGTTGCAGACCAATATCCAAAACCGCTTGCTTTTCTTGCAGCCCCCCAATCCCGATCGCCCCGGGATCGCGACCGCCATGGCCCGGATCCACCACAATGCGCACCCGCCGATTCAACATCGGCAAACCGCCCAGGCGAGGATCGGGGTAATCGTTCACCCAGCCGGGCGATTGGCCAGAGTTGTCCGGTTGACGGGGCCAAGGCCGCGGCGGTAAAGGATTGGCCGTGGGCGGGTTGGCAGCGGGGGGATTCACGGCGGTGGTGCTGCCGATCGGCTGGGCAATCACCAAGCTCTCTTCGGCGCGAGCCTGCCAATCGGGGCTGCTCGGATCCACCACCAACAAAACTCGCACCCGAGGCGGATACCCACCTCGTTGGGGAGTGACGATCAGACGGGTTACGCCCGCTCGGCCGCCCACGAGTCGATCGACCCCATTGGAGATCGAGGCGTTATCTAACCAAATTTCGATCTGTCGGCGATCGGGGCTGCGGTTCACCGTAATGCCAGGAGTTCCGCCGCTCACCCGCAGGGCCAATCCGCCCTCAGACAGTTCCACCCCCTCCACTTGGGCGATCGGGGAGTTGCCGCCCGATCGTTCCAAAACCTCTCGCAATGCACCGGGAATCCAAGGACGATCGGAACCGTTGGAATTATTGGGGCTATTGGGAGGCGTGGGTTGTGGGCGATTCCGCTGGCCAGGAAGCACAAGCTGCTGGGGAGGCTGCTGGGCAATTGGTTCTCCGCCCAGTTCCACCGTCCATTGGGTCGGAGACAAGCTGCGCACCCGTACCCGATCGGGATCAATGCGATAGCCCGGTTGGAATTCGATCGCGATGCGGGTGGTGTTGCGATCGGGCTGGCCCACACGCACCGCTCGCACCATGCCCCCAAACCGCTGTTCCTGAACCGGTTGGGCCAAGGTGGTGTCTGGCAGGTCAATGGCCAGGCGATCGGGCCCCGACACAATTTGGGCCCGGGGCTGCACCCCTTCATCAGTCGTGAAGCTCAATTGATTGCGTGCCGGATCAAACCGCCAATTCAGCAGTTGCCCGGCCTGGGCTGGCAACGCTGCCACCAACGATCCCAGCAGCCCCAACAGCCCGACGGCTGCCATTTGCTTTCCGGGGGCCGACTTCCGGCCATCGCCAAACAAACGCAAAGCAACCAAAATTGATCTCCAACAAACCAAAACTGCCGGGCTGATTGGGCGATCGACATTGGCCCGTCTTGGGTGTCACTTCAGACCCACGCGATCGCGCCCCCTTGCCGAATGCAGTTTAGCGCCCAGGCGAAATTTTGACCAAATTTGCTCGTTAGAGATCTACAAACGCAGCAGCAAATTCGGCCCGTGGGTGTCTGTCCCGCAAGTCATCAGCAGCCCAAATCGTTCCGCCAACTCTTTTACTCGGGCGGTTTGATCGGGGCTAGGAGTCCAAGGATTGGGATTGTTATAGGCATAGTAAGCCTCTACCCCATCAATCCCTAGGGTTGCCGCCGCCATAATCAGGGGCTTGGCATCCAGGCGATAGCGAGCGGGGTGAGCCAGCACGGCAATGCCCCCCGCTTGTTGGATGGCGTGAATCACTCGATCGGCGTAGTAATACTCATCGCGCACGGGTCGTCCTTGCAAATAGGGCTGAATCACATCAGCGCTGATATCAAAGGCATAGCCCAGGATATGCACCTCGGTTCCCAGCAACCCTGCATTAATTTCAACCCCCGTCCACAAATGGGGAACCACCAGCTCAGGGTTCACCGACTTAGCCAATTGCAGCGCCTTCGCTGCCGCGAGATAGCCATTCACACTGTGGTGATCGGTAATGGCAAAGCCTTTGAGACCAATTTGCAGGGCCTGGTTAATCAAATCGGTGGGGCTGAGGCGGCCATCGGAGGCCGTTGTGTGCATGTGAAAGTTGTAGTGACGCGGGCAACTCGTCGGAGTCAAAGATTGGAATACGTCCCGCAGCAGCGCCTGGTCTTCAGCCGTCACCGAAGCTGTCACCGACAGCGGACTCAAGCCACGGGTAACGCGAGCTGTCATAGCGACACTCCCAAAGAATGGAGAAAAATGGCTTCACCAATCTTAAACAATTTTTAAAGACTTTCTGTTGCAATTCGTCCTGTGCCATGCATTCGTCATAAATGGTCTTTGGTCAAAAAAGAAACTCTCTAGAATTTTGATGGTTTTAAATGCAAATCAAACTACTTTTTGACGATCCCAAACTTTTAGAAAGTTTTTAAAAAGTTTGAGAAAAAGGCAAAAAAATTCCCGGCCGATTCTCACGCCTGCCATGGGCCTGTTTGAGGTGGGGATCGGCCGGGCCAAAACCGCCTCAACTCTGGGATCAGGAGAGTTGGCAGAGTTAGCAAAAATCAATCATCAATTGATGGCAGTTTGAGTGATGGCGGTTTGGGTCGCCACTTCACCCGATCGGTTGCTGAGGGAGTCTGGATTGGTGCGCGGCTGCAAGAGACGGGGAGCGCGATCGAGCATCAATTCTCGGCTGAGACCCTCGCGCGCATCATCCCGATTCAGCAAACTGCAAATTAGCTCGCCGGGCCCATGGGGGTCAAACACATGGCGGATGCCATCCAGCCCGACCCAAATTCGGCGGCGGCAGTTGTAGGCCGATCGGGGCCGTTCCACCCCATCCACCGCCACTGTGGCCCGAAACTCCCAGTGTTTCTTGGCGCTGCGCTGAATTTTCAGAATGCAAATTTGCTGACCATGCCAGGGCCGACAAAAATCCGCCGCTTGGGCTGCCGGAGTTTCCAGCCCCCAAACCACCCCCACTAGCAGGCCCCCCAACAGCAGGAACCCAGCCAGCACCAAACCGACCCGCCAGTTTTCAAGCCAACGCTTTTGGATCAATCGCCCCTTTGCCACTAGAGCACACCCTTGGAACTGGGAATTTTGCCAGCACGACGCGGATCCACCTCGATCGCCATGCGCATTGCTCGGGCAAAGGCTTTGAAGGTGGCTTCGATGATGTGGTGCGAGTTGATGCCATCCAGTTGGCGAATGTGCAAGGTCATTTGCGAGTGATTCACCACCGCCACGAAGAATTCCCGCACCAATTGGGTGTCGTAGGTTCCCACCCGTTCCGTGGGGATTTGCAACCCATAGCTCAAGTGGGGCCGGCCGGAAAAGTCCAACGCCACCTGCACCAAGGCCTCGTCCAAGGGGGCGACAAAATGCCCAAACCGGACGATGCCCTTGCGATCGCCCAAGGCCTGATGCAGCGCTTGGCCGAGGGTAATGCCCACATCTTCGTTGGTGTGGTGATCATCAATATGCACATCCCCAGTGGCTTGGATATCCAAATCAATCAGCCCATGGGAGGCAATTTGATCAAGCATGTGATCCAAAAAAGGCACGCCGGTCTGGGCAGAGCAACGGCCCGTTCCGTCCAAATTCAAACCGACATGAACATCGGTTTCGCCGGTTTTGCGGCTGACGCGGGCAGTGCGATCGGGCGTGAGGATAACGGGGCGATCGAGCATCGGTTCAGTGATTGGCTCGGCAATTGGCTCGGTGGTTTGCATGATTTGAGGAACGATCGGAGGGCAAACGGCAACAGGGGCGATCGGGCAAAGGGGGGGCAGACAAGGGCGATCGCCCGTCTAGCCCCCATGGGTTATGGGTTACGAATCCCAGGACGAATCTCAGGCTGTGGAGAATGGGGCCAACAGCTACATTCCACAGCTACATCCCAACGATGTTGTAGCCCGCGTCCACGTAAATCACCTGGCCCGTAATCCCGCTAGACAAATCGCTGCACAAAAAGGCCGCCGTATTGCCCACTTCCACTTGGGTGACCGTGCGGCGCAGGGGGGCCGTTTCTTCCACGTGGTGAATCATGTCCAAAATGCCGCCCACCGCCGAAGAAGCCAGCGTCCGAATGGGGCCCGCCGAAATGGCATTTACCCGAATTCCCTTTTCACCCAATTCCGTGGACAAGTAGCGCACGCTGGCTTCCAAGGCCGCCTTGGCCACGCCCATCACGTTGTAGTTCGGCACGGCCCGCACGCTGCCCAGGTAGCTGAGGGTGATGATGCTGCCGTTGTCGTTCAGCAGGGGCTTGGCTGCTGCTGCCAACTTGGTCAGGGAATAGGCGCTGATGTCTAAAGCGCGGGCAAAGCCTTCGCGGGACGTATTGCTGAAATCTCCGGTCAGTTCTTCCTTGCCAGCAAAGGCCAGGCAGTGGATCAAGATGTCAAAGTTGCTCCACTTGCTCTGGATGGTGGTGAAGGTTTCGGCCACCTGGGCATCGTCCTGCACATTGCAGGGCACCAGAAAGGTGGGGTTGAGGGGTTCAATCAACTCGGCCACTTTCTTTTCGGCCTTGCCCTTGTCATCGGGGAGATAGGTGGCGGCAATTTCGGCCCCGGCCGCGTGGAGCTGTTGGGCAATGCCCCAGGCGATCGAGCGGTTGTTGGCAATCCCCGTAACGAGGGCTTTTTTTCCAGAGAGGTTGAGCAGCATAGGTGTTCTAAATTTCAGCAACAGAATCTCAAATCACAAAATCCCAACACCAACTCAAGATCCCAACACCAACTCAAAATCCCAATCACCGAGTCCCGAGGGCGTTTCCCTTGGCGATCGGGTCAGCGATCGGGCGCGAGGGGCTTGATGGGGCAGTGGTGGGTTGCAAAGTTGCCATTCAATGGGGATTGGCAGCCCGTTGTTGACTCAAACCGTATCAGAGGCTACAACGAGCGAATTACAATGTTCGAGATTGTAGTGCTGCGAAGGTGACCTGAATCAGTTTAGACCGGTCAGGGGCTTCTGAAAGACCTTCGCGGGTTTTGAGTTTTGGGCTTGGCGATCGCGAACCTAATCGATTGAGATCGGGTTTTGTATCCACCTCTCAAAAAATCAAATCCGAAAAAAATGCGCGAATCGATCGCGCTTGGTATAACGTTTCTCAGTAGTTCGGCAGTTCGGCGCAGCGAGATGCCCTTATCAGTAGACAAGCCTTTAGCCGTTGTTTTCCGCCAACTGAGCGGAGATTCTTTCTCACCGCCCACTGAGCGGTTTGATCGGGGCAAAACGATTTTTTTCCCGGGTGATCCGGCTGAGCGGGTTTACTTTTTGGTGAAAGGGGCCGTGAAACTCTCCCGTGTCTACGAGGCCGGCGAGGAAATTACTGTGGCCCTGCTGCGCGAAAACACGGTTTTTGGGGTGTTGTCGCTCCTGACGGGCAATCGATCGGATCGCTTCTATCACGCCGTGGCCTTCACGCCCGTGGAGTTGCTGTCGGTGCCGATCGATCGGGTGGAAAAGGCCCTCAAGGATGATCCCGACTTGGCCATGGTGATGCTCCAGGGATTATCATCGCGAATTTTGCAAACGGAGATGATGATCGAAACCCTGGCCCACCGCGACATGGGATCTCGGTTGGTGAGCTTTTTGCTAATTCTGTGCCGGGATTTTGGGGTTCCCAGCTCCGATGGGATCACGATCGATCTGAAGCTCTCTCACCAAGCCATTGCCGAGGCGATCGGGTCCACGCGGGTCACGGTGACTCGGCTACTCGGGGATTTGCGCGATCGCAAGGCCATCTCAATCCACAAAAAGAAAATTACGGTACACAACCCCGTGAGCCTGGGGAACCAGTTTACCTAACCATCCAACGTCCTCGCCCAAACTATCATTGCAAAGGCCTAGATTGTTGGGCAAAGGCCGCTTAAGGAGCGATCGCACAGAGGGCGATGACGATCGGGTATGTACTAATTTTGCTAGCCACCTTGGTGTTAGGTGGGGCGATTGCCACCATGGGCGATCGGCTCGGCACCCGCGTGGGCAAAGCTCGCCTCAGCCTGTTCAACCTGCGACCGCGCCAAACGGCCACCCTCGTCACGATCGTGACCGGCAGCCTGATTTCCGCATCCACCTTGGGTCTGTTGTTCTTGGCGGGCATTTTTGAACTTGAGGAAATTCAAACGCGCCTGGGGCGGGCCCGGCGGGAACTGGATCAAGCCCGCGTCCAACAGGATCAGGCCCGCGCTGAACTGAGCCAAATCAACCGATCGCTGCAAGCCTCCCTGGCCAGGCAAGCCCAAACCCAAAATCGCCTCAATGTGGCCCAAAAGCGTCTGCTCCAGGCCGATAAACAATTCCGACTCGCCAAGGACCAGCTCACCCAGGTTTCCCGCCGGGCACGGCAACTGCTGAGCGACATCAAAACCCTCCAGGGCGAGCGGCTCAGCCTGCAAAGCGACCTGCAACGCCTTGGGGGAGAAAATCGCCAACTTCAGGGGGATCGATCGCGCCTTTTGGATGAGCGATCGGCCCTCGATCGCCAGAATCAAACCCTAATTGCCCAAAACCGCGATCGCACCGTCCAAATCCGCGATCGGGAACAGCGGCTCAAGGACGTGGAATCCCGGCTGCAAGATGCCAACCAGCGGTTTCAGTCGGCCCAATCGGAGCTGCAATCCTTAGAAGTTTCCGTTCGGCGGCTGGAGCGAGAATCCCAGGCCCTGCGGGAAGGAAACGTGGCCCTGCGGCGGGGCGAAGTGTTGGCGGCCGGCATTTTGCGAATTCCCGCTCCCGAAATGACCCAAGCGGCGATCGAGCGGTTGTTAGTGGCCGCCAACCGCGCCGCCCTCGAACGCACCCAGCCGGGCATCGGAGCCAATCAACAGGCCATTTCTCTCTCGCGGGGAGAAGTGGAGCAGGTGATCGCCCAAGTGCGGGATGGTCGAGCCTATTACGTAAAAGTGATTTCCACCGCCAACTATCTAACCGGGGAAGAACCACCCATCCGAGTTGTTTTGGATGTGGCGCTGAATCAAATTCTCTTTACCCGTCGCGAAACCCTGGCGATGTCTTCCCTGGATCCTGCCAACCTGTCGCAACCGGAACTGCGCGATCGCCTGGAACTCGCCTTGGGCCAAGCCCTGTTTCGGGCCCAGCGAGCGGGAGTCGCCGCCGATGGCTTTCGGGTGGAAAATGTGCCGGGCTTGATCCAATTTGTGCGCTGGCTGGAGTCTCAAACCCAACCCGTCGAGGTGCGGGTGATTGCAGCCCGCGACATTTACACCGCCGGCCCCCTGTCCCTGTCCTTTGTGGCGGTTCGCAATGGCCAGGTGCTCTACGAAATTGAACCACCCCCAAACACCCCGATTGAATCCCGTCGATCGACTCGCCCCAGGCGCATCGGGTAAGGAAATCTTGCGCATTGGCCGGCCCGCGTCAATGGGGCGCGATCGGGTAGGGGCGTAACAGCGTAACAACGACGAGCGATTTGGCGATCGAGACCATCTAGCCTATTCCAGATCGAGATGGTCCAATGTTTCGATCGCTAGGCTCACTTGGGCCTGTCGATCACGCAGGAACCGATCGCACTGTTGCAGGCGATCGACCGCAGCGGTGAATTGATCAAAAGCTTGATCCAAATCCAAGTCGCCCGTTTCCAGTTGCCGCACGATCGTTTCCACCTCGGCCATGGCCGTTTCGTAATGCCAATCGGGGGCGGTTTCAGGAGGGCTGGGTTGGGCTTTAGCGCGGGGCATGATCAAAAAGCAATAGCGAGCAGGTAACAGATCACAATCATAGACAAGGGGTTGAAACCCCTTGCCCCCAACGATATCGCATTCTACTGGGGCGGTCAGGGTGGAGGCGGGCGGGTGGCGATCGCGCCTTGCGGGAATTCTTGCGGGAATTCTTGCGGGAATTGTAGTCACGGGCCGGGAGTTTTAAACTGACGATCGCTCCCTATGCCCAACTCACTAATGATTTCCGCCCAAGAAGCTGAAGCGATCGCCCTACGGATCACGCCGCCAATCACCGACACTGAATCGATCGCCAGCGTGGCGGCCCTGGGTCGGGTGTTGGCGGAACCGGTGCGATCGCGCTTGGACTTTCCCCACTGGGACAACTCCGCCATGGACGGCTACGCGGTGCGCCAAGCTGACCTGGCCCAGGGGCCAACAGAATTGCAGGTGATTGAAACGATTCCGGCTGGGGTGGCTCCGCAACAAACTTTGGGCCCCGGCCAGGCAGCGCGGATTTTCACCGGGGCGATGATGCCGCCGGGGGCCGACGCGATCGCCATTCAAGAGGACACGGAACCGGCCGGGCCCGATCGGGTGAAGGTGTTGAGCCAGCCGGCCGTGGGGGAATTTGTGCGGGCGAAGGGGATGTTTTGCCGATCGGGCGATCAGATTTTGCCCGCTGGGTTGGCGATCGGGCCCGCTGAATTGGCGGTGTTGGCGGCGGCTCAGTGCGATCGGGTCACGGTGGTGCGGCGGCCGCGGGTGGCGGTGTTTTCCACGGGCGATGAACTGGGCACGATCGATCAACCCCTGCAACCGGGGCAAATTGTCGATTCCAATCAATACGCCCTGATCGCCTTTTTGCAACAAGTGGGCGTGGAGCCGATCTCCCTTGGGGTGGTGCGGGACGATCGCGCCGCTTTGAAAGCTGCCGTTGAACAGGCGATCGACCAAGCGGATCTGGTGCTGTCCACGGGGGGCGTGTCCGTGGGGGACTACGACTATGTGGATGCGGTGTTGGCGGAGTTGGGCGGCGAAATTCACGTCAAATCCGTGGCCGTGCGGCCCGGGAAGCCCCTGACCCTGGCTACCTTTGGCCCCAAGGTCTATGTGGGCTTGCCGGGAAACCCCGTTTCGGCCCTGGTGGGTTGTTGGCGGTTTGTGGCTCCCCTGTTGCGGAAGCTGTCGGGGCGATCGGGCCCCCACGGGGTGCAGTGGCTGACGGCGCGATCGGCGCAGGATCTGCAAGGGGCCGGGCGGCGAGAAACTTACCTTTGGGGATCGTTGCAGATCATCGAAGGGCAACTGGTCTTTAGCCTGGCCAAAGGCAGCCACAGTTCTGGCAACTTGATTAACCTAGCGGGAACCACCGCCCTGGCCCAAGTTCCCCAAGGAACCAGCGAAATCGCCGCCCACAGCGAAATTCAAGTGCTGCTGCTGGGTGGAGCCGTGGGGTGATCGCTGGACTGAACCCGATCGACCTCCCCCGCCATCCCCTTGGTTGGATCACTCATTAATTGGTGTAATTCCACCGGGCCCGATATCCCCGATTATCCAAGTGGGTAAAGGAGGAGCCATAGCCCAAACCACCGGGCCACCAGGGATCCAAAATCCGTTGGGCCGCACGCGGCGACAACCCCGCCACCACAAAGTCCACGCCATGGCCCCGAATGTGGGTTGAGTTGCGGGCCCCACCCACGGCCCGGTTCACGGCCGGGGGCCGATACCAGCTCGTGATGGTGATGGTGCGATTGCCCAGCCGGGCCCGCACCTCTTGCATTCGCCGGGCCATGGCAATGATGTTTTGGGTGATGGTGGAATTTTCGGGAATCCGCGTGCCATCTTTGGTGGCTTCACCCCAACTAAAGTTACCGCCCGCAATAATCGGGTCACGAGTCCAGACCGTGCCCAGCCCGGGCACTTGAATCCGCCGTCCCCGATCGGGCACAGGGGCAGGGGTGGGAACC